>JAKAQQ010000214.1 GCA_021819635.1 Pseudomonadota bacterium | reverse complement strand
AAAAGAAACATGTCCACGGAGTTGCGTCCGTGGAGCGGGGGAGGATGAAGCGTGTAGTAGAAGGGTTCGTCGTGAAAATACCGGAGCACGCGCTCGACGAGAGCCGAGGGCCGCGGATTCCGCCGCCGCCAGCGCTGAGCGAGACGGCGGGCGCGGCGATCGACGCCCGCCGGCAACTCGAGGTCGCGGGTCCGCGCCCGCGCGCTCAGGTATGGGGCGGGGCGCGGTCCCCCGAGCGCGACGAGGCCGTAGTGGAAACTCCGCCGAAGCGGCCGCCGGGCCCGGAGTGTGCCGGCCCGCGTGAGCCACGCTCCTTCGGGAACGGTGAGCGGGCGGCCGAGGACGGCGAGCGCCGAGCGTCCGTCGGGACGGAGAACCACCCGGTAGGCGACCCGCACGCCCTTCGCACCGTCTTCGGCGACGGGGGGCGCGGGTTCGAGCGTGCGGCGCGAGGGCCGCCACCCCTCGCCGTCGAAGCGGTCGAAGACGTAGACGCGGAAATAGCGCTGGTCGGTGGGGGGACGGAGATGCGCGAAGCGCACGGTCATGACCGTGCGCCGCGAGACGGTGAGCCGGCCGATGCCGCCGAGCCGGAGGTTGGGGGAAAGGCCGCTCACCCAGGCGTGACGCCGTCCCCAGCCCCACAGGGGACCGTGAACGCGGGGGATGAAGACGAAGAGCGCGAGCGCCCAGGGAAGAGACCAGGCGAGGAGGCCGAGTGCGGGTCGAAGTCCGGAACGGGCGGGGCCGAGCGGGCCCTCGCCGCGCGGCGGTCCGCTCGTTGTCCCGCTTCCCATCCAGGCGGCGAGGAGGAGGATGAAAACCGCCGCCACGTAGGCTACCGCCGTCAGCTGCTGGCCGAAAAAAAGATCGGTGGCGAGGAGGAACACGGTGAGGAGAAGCACCGTGTTGAGGTCGCGTTCGTGGCGTGTCTCGAGAAGTTTGAGCCCGACCAGGCAGAGAAGAAGACTTCCTCCGGCGCGAAGCCCGTTGATGGTGCCGTAGTGGAGGAAGGTGCCGGCAAAGGCGGCGGCGGAGAGAGCGAGAAGCAAAGCCAGCGGAGGTCGCCGGCCACGCGGCCCGCGGACGAGGGCCACCAGCACCAAAAGGCCGGCCAGGGGTGTGATCCACGGAACGAAATCGTCGACCGCCACCGGCAAGGCGGCCAGGACGAGGATCGCGGCGGAGAGGAGGAAACGACGCCGCTCGAGGGGGCGTCCGTCCCGCGGTGCCTTCCGCGGCCTCCGTGGCAGGGCCCCCGACCCCACCTCAGGCGACGCCGGCCCGGGTTCAGGGATCATGAAGGGCCAGGGCCTCGAGACAGGCGCGAAGATGCGCCTCGCCCCGGTTCGGGGCGATCGTGACGGAGGGGAGGGCCAGCCCGTAGGGCGCCCCCTCCCGCTCGGCTTCCAGCACCCAACGGCAGAGGATCGAGAGGCGATGTTCCATTCGTTCTCTTCCCGCTCCTCGAGCCCACGCATCGGTCTCTTCCCAGCGCAGCACGAGTTCGGGTGACGGGGGCGGTTCGTATGTGCGCACGAGGAGCTCGCGCCGGCGGGCGTAGACCCGCCACGCGACGCGGCGGGGGGGATCCCCGCTCCGCCACGGCCGGAGTTCGCGGAAGTCTTCACTCTCCTCGTGGTCTCGCCACGGAGGAAGGGCGGAGGGGGGGCGCCACGGACCGTCCGTGGCCGGGGCGGGGGCGACGATCGCTTCCCGCCCGCTTGGAGCTCCGCACCAGGCGTGGAAGAGTCCGAGCGGACGTTCGCACGAGAGGCGCCAGGGCGGGACCGGGACCCGCCCGCGGCGCGCGGGCACGAACGAGAGTGCGACCGCCTGTGTCTCGCCCACGGTCGGTCGCGGGACGTCGGTCCGTTCCCTCCCGCGGAAGGCCACGGCGAGGAGGGTCGGCGGCCGGAAACGGGTTGCGCGAAGTCTCACGCCGACGGCGAGAGGGCGGCCGACGAAGCCCACGGGAGGGGGGTCGATCTCGATTTCGAGGCCGCTCAGGCTCCGTTCGCAGCGGATCATCGCAAGCCAGGCGAGAGCGGCGAGGACGAAGGTCAGCAGGAGCGCCATGTTGTCGCTGTAGTTCACCGCGCCGAGGAAGATCAGGAACACGACCAGCGCGTACGCGAGACCGAAACGCGTGGGAAGGATGTAGCGCCGGTTCGGGCGCGGAAAGCCAAGACGCTCTGCGAGCGTGTTCACCGGGCGGTCGTGGTCTCGAGAAGGGCGGTGAGCTCCGCCGCCGTCGAGGCGACGCCCGCACGGCCCAGGCGGTGGGCGGCCACGGCGACGAAGACGGCCTTGACATCGTCCGGCCACGGCGCGCCCCGGCCGTTGAGGAAGGCGTGGGCGCGGGCGGCCGCGACGAGCGCGCGGCCGGCGCGCGGCGAGAGTCCGGGGGCGAGCGAAGGGGCGTTCCGCGTGCGGGCGATCAGCCGCGCGACGTAGTCGAGAAGCGCGTCCGAAACCGTCATGGCACGCACCGCCGCCTGCGCCGCCGTCAAGGTCTCGGCGTCGGTGCACGGCGGCGTGCGCAGGAGTCGTTCGCGCGGATCCTCCCCCCCCCAGAGATCCTTTTCCCGCTCGACGTCGGGATAGCCGAGTTCGAGGCGCAGGAGAAAACGGTCGAGCTGCGATTCGGGCAGCGGGTACGTGCCGGTTTGATCCCCGGGATTCTGGGTGGCGACGACGACGAAGGGACGGGGGAGAGGGTGCGTGACTCCATCGACGCTCACCTGACGCTCGTCCATGACCTCGAGGAGCGCGCTCTGCGTGCGGGGGGGCGCACGGTTGATCTCGTCG
>JAKAQQ010000213.1 GCA_021819635.1 Pseudomonadota bacterium | reverse complement strand
CGAGGTGCCCGACGAGATGCCAAGCCAGCGAGAGACGGGCCGCCTTGCCGTGAACGGCACGAATATCAGGGTCGATGTGTGCAATGGCGTGCTCGAGACTGTCGGCCGGCAGGTGACGGGCCGCCTCGACACGACGGACGTAGGTGCCCCAGAGCGCGTCGAAATAGGCGGTCCACTGGGTCCGGGACGGGGCCGACATGCTGTTGCTCAGGAACGGCTCGACCGCGTCCTTGTACTTCCCGACGCGGGTCACGTAGACACGGACGCCCAAGCGGTGGAGGAGGTCCGCAAAATACGGGATCTGCATCCCGAAGCCCTCGAGATCGACCGACCCGTCGTCGCCCATGTCGACGTGGGACGCCACGCTCGCAAGGTAGTAGCCCGCCTCACTGAAGCCGTGGCGACCGTAGGCCACGATGGGTTTTCCGTGGTGGACGAAGGCGAGAAGAGCGCGGCGGACGGCGCCGAGCTCGGGCATGCCGCCCCCGGCAAAGCCGTCGGTGTCCAGAACGAGACCGTGGATGCGCGGATCACGGGCCGCGAGCCGGATCGCACGCTCGAGCCGCCCGACGAGAATCTCCCGCCCGCCGTGCAGCCCCTCGATGCGCTGGATGGCCTGACCGACGGGGTTACTCACCTGCTCCACGAGCCGCCCGCGCAGGTGCACGACGAGGGCGGCCGATCGTGGTTCGACGGGAGGGGACGGGGCGTGGATGCCCATGAGCACCGCGTGGAGGCCCAAGATCACCACGAGGACGAGGGCCAGCAAGGAAAAGAACACGATGTTGATGATCGTGAGACGCAATACGTTGAGGCCACGCAGGATGATCCGGATCGTGCGCCAGCTCGAAGACTCGGCCATGAGGTCACCTTACAGTCACGGGTTGATCGCGGCCCGCGCCGGAGCCGGACCTTGGCCCCCATTATCCCGTCCCCGCCCCCTCCCTGCAAGGCGCGCCCCACCCCGGGCTTGCACCGCGCCCCACTTTCCTGTATAACGTCACGCCGTTCACCTCAACGATTGGGAGGCAAGGGCGCCCATGGTCACCAAGACGCGCAGCACGCCCGGCGGGGACGCCGGCGCCAAGGCGGAGAAGAAAACGCTCCGCGGGACGGGGAAGAAGGCCACACCCCCCCCGAAGAAGGCCAAGGCCACGGTGGAGAGGAAGCCGGCCACGCAGGCCCCTCCCCCCCGGCGGGCCGCCTCCGCTCGCAAGGCCTCCGCGCCCAAGACGGCGCCCAAGGCCACGGGGACGAAGAGCGTCCGCGCGGCCAAAACCCGGGCGCGGGTTGAGACCGCGCCGCCCCCGCCGTCCCCCGCCGCCGGCTCGAAGGTCGGCGAGAGCGAGTTCCTGACCCTCCGCAACGCCCCCCTCCCCTACGAGATCGTCGAGGGCGAGGCCTACATGGGGCCGCAGCAAAAGGAGCATTTCCGCCGCCTTCTCGAGGCCTGGCGCCGGGAACTCATGGAGGAAGTCGACCGCACCGTCCGCTACATGCAGGACGAGGCCGCCAACTTCCCCGACGCGAACGACCGGGCCACGCAGGAATCGGAGTTCAGCCTCGAGCTCCGGACCCGGGACCGTGAACGCAAGCTCATTCGAAAAATCGACGACGCGCTCACACGCATCGAGACCGACGAGTACGGCTACTGCGTGACGTGCGGCGAGGAAATCGGCATCCGGCGACTCGAAGCCCGTCCCATCGCGACCCAGTGCATCGACTGCAAGGAGCGGGACGAGAGGCGGGAACGGCAGAACCGCGGGCTCTGAAGCCCCGGAACGTGAGCGACATGCCCTCCACGGCCGACGCCCGCGGCGGCGGGGAGGGCCCGGGCCAAGGGGAGACGGATTTGGCGCGGCGGCCGTCTCACGGCACCGTCGTCGACCCCGGGTTCGTCCCGGCCCGCGGACTCGCGAGCCCGCATCTCCAGACCCTCTGGGCGGCGTACCGGCGTCCCGTCGCCGACAGCCCGGTCGCCTTCGATCTCTTCCCCACGGCCGACGGAGATCTCCTGCGCGTGGCCCGGTTGGGGGACGTCCCACGGGACGACGGCCGGCCGATCGTCCTTCTCCTCCACGGCCTCACCGGCTCGCACCGCTCGCGCTACATCCGCGGCATGGCCGGGGGCCTTCTTGCGGCCGGTTACGAGCCACGTGTGGTCGAGTTCCGAGGCGTCGAGGGCGGGCCGATGCGCACCGCGCGTTCGTACCATGCGGGGTTTACCGAGGATCTGGCCCATTACGTGGCGCACCTCAAGCGGACCGAGCCCGCGCGCCCTCTGGCCGCCGTGGGCTTCTCGCTCGGGGGAAACGTGCTGCTGCGCTGGCTCGCCGAGGCCGGGTCGGACGCCACGCTCGCGTGGGCGGGCACCGTCTCCGTGCCGTTCGATCTAGCCGTCTGTGCCCGGGCGTTGCACCAGGGAGGGGGGAAGCCCTACGGGGCCGTGCTCCTGCGCGAGCTCCGCCGTCACACGGCGGAGCGCGTGCGCCGCCACGGACACCCCACGCTCACGGCACACGACGTTCTTCGTTGCCGAAGCTTCGTGGAATTCGACGACCGCTACGTCGCCCCGCTGTTCGGATTTCGCAGCGCTGAGGATTACTACGAGCGCTGCAGCAGCGGACGGATTCTCGGGTCGCTCCCTGGACCCACCCTCCTCGTCCAGTCCGAGGACGATCCCCTGGTTCCCGCCTCCGTTCTCCCTCGGGCGGAAATCCTGGCGCGAAGCACGGTGCTGTACCGCACCCGCGCGGGTGGGCACGTCGGCTTCATCGAAGACGGGGATCACGGCCGACACTGCTGAGATCGG
>JAKAQQ010000212.1 GCA_021819635.1 Pseudomonadota bacterium | reverse complement strand
CTCCTCGCTCTCCTCGCCGTCCTGGCCCTCGTCCCGGCGCCGACCCGGGCGAGCCCGCCCACGCGCCACGATCTCTGGTCGGTCTTCCAGCTCGCGCTCCACAACGACCCGGCCTACCGCGAGGCCCTCGAGACCGCACGCGCCCAGGGCGAGGTCACCGACATTGCCCGCGGCGCGCTCCTGCCCGCCGTCAGCCTGAGCGCCCACCTGAGCCAGACCAACCAGAGCGGTTCGACGCTGCAGACCGCCCCGCTCCAGAACAAGTTCTTTACGTACAGCGCCAACGACGCCTCCAACGTGCGCGACGCGGGCTACGCCGCCACCCTCACCCAGACCCTCTTCAACTGGGCGGCCTGGGCCGGTCTGAGCCAGGCGAACGCCGAAGCCGCCGAAGCGCGCGCCACGCTCGCCTCCACGATCCAGAGCATCCTCCTCACCGTGGCGCAAGGCTATTTCAACGTCCTCTACGCCGACGATCTCCTCGCCGCCCAGCGGGCCGCCCGCGTCGCCGACGGCGAGCTTCTCGCGCTGGCCAAGGAGGAATACCGGGTGGGGCTGCAGCCGATCACCAACGAGCGGCAGGCCAAGGCGTCCTACGACCTCGCCCGCGCCGGCGAGCTCGCCGCGCGCCTCCAACGTGAGACCGCGCTCCAGGCCCTCGCCTCGGTCGTCGGCCGCCCCCTCACGCATCTCGCCCCCCTCGTCCACCACCTCCCGCTGCTCCCGCCCCAACCGAACGATCTCTCGCGCTGGATCGACGGGGCCCTCGCCGACAATCCGTCGCTCCTCGCCGCCCACGACGCCGTGCGGGCCGCGCGCGAGAACATCGGCGTCGTGGCCGCCCGCGGCCTCCCCAACCTGAGCCTCCTGCTCAGCCATCAGCGCAACGACAGCAACGGCACGCAGGCCTACTCGAGCGTCGTCTCCTCGTCCGAAAGTCCCGACGTCTTCCACGGCAACGTGAATCTCCTCGAACTCAACCTGAGCTGGCCGATCTACACCGGCGGCGAGGTCAGCGCCAGCGTGAGCCAGGCCCGCGCCCAGTACCGCGCGCAGTCCGCCACCACCGAAGCGACCCGCAGGAGCGTCGTCCAGCAGACCCACGACGACTACCTCACCGTGCTGTCGGACATCGCCCAGGTGCGCGCCTACCGGTCCTCGGTCCGCGCGAGCCGCACCGCCCTCAAGGCGACCCAGGAAGGCTACAAGGTCGGAACGCAGACCATCACCGACGTCCTGACCGCCCGGCAGAACCTCCTCACGGCCGAGGAGAACTACGCGCAGAGCCGCTACAACTACCTCGAGGCGCTCCTCAGCCTCAAGGCCGACGCCGGCCGCCTGACGCCCGCGAGTCTCCTCGCCCTCAACCGCTACCTCCGGCCCTGAGAGGCCCCCCGCCCTCCTCGGGCGGGAGAAGAGCCAGGAGCGGCGGGAGGACGGCGTCGAGGACCGCCCCCCGTGTCCGGCGGACCAGAAGCGCCCCCCGTCGCCCCATGAGGGCCCGGGTCCCAAGATCGGGGAAAAGCGTCTCCACCCGGCGCGCGAGCGCCTCGCCGTCGGCGACGACGACAAGCGCCCCGGCGCGCGCGAGGCGCCGGACCTCGTCCCGGCAGTGGGCGTGGTACGGCCCGATCAGGACCGGGCGGCCGACGCGCGCCGCCTCGAGCGGATCGTGCCCCCCCCGGGGGACGAGGCTTCCGCCGACAAACACGAGCCCCGCCCGGGCGTAGCAGGAAGCCAGGAGTCCGAACCCGTCGAGGAGCAGCACCCCGCCGGGAGGGACCCTCCGGCCCGCGCTCCAGAGGACGGGGGCGAACCCCGCGCGGCCCGCCTCCGCGCGCACGGCCGCGATGCGGCGTGGGTGGCGGGGCGCGAGCACGAGAATCGCCCCGGGCAGAACCGCGAGGAGCCTCCGGTGGGCGGCAAAAAGGATGGCCTCCTCACCGTCGTGGGTGCTGCCCGCCACCCAGACGGGGCCTCTCGGAACCCGCCTCTCCCACTCGGGCCGAAACGCCCCACGGTCGGGGGGGCGGGCCGCCTCGGTCTTGAGGTTCCCGCCCGTCACCACACGGGCGGGGGGCACCCCGAGGAAACGGAACCGCCGGGCGTCGGCCGCGCTCTGGGCGGCGACCAGGGCGAAGAGCCGCTCGGGTTCGGGCAGAAGCGCCCGGAGGAGACGGCGGCGGCGGAGCGTGCGCGGCCCGAGCCGGCCGCTCGCCACGACGACGGGGATCCCCGCCTCGACCGCCGCGGCCAGAAGGTTCGGCCAGAGTTCGGTCTCGACGAGAACGAGGAGACGCACCCCCCCCTCACGCAGGACACGACGGACCGCCCGGGGGGCGTCGAAGGGCGCAAGGCGCACGGCGACCGTCTCGGGAAGAAGAGCCCGGAGCCGGGCCCGGCCGCTCGGCGTGAAGGCGGTGACGAGCAGGGGGAGATCCCCCCGCGCGCGACGGACCGCCTCGGCCAGCACCCGCGCGGCGCCCGCCTCCCCGACCGAGGCCGCGTGGATCCAGACCCGCGCCGAAGGCGTCCGCCGTCCCGACCGCTCGCGCCAGACGGCACGCCATCCGCGTCCGGAGAGGCGGACGTCCCGCCCGAGGAGGGCGGGCGCGGCGGCGAGGAGGAGAAGGGTGTAGAGACGGCGGAGCACGCCTCAGCGGTCCCGCAGACGCGCGACGAGCCCGCTCGTCGAGTACCCCTCGACGTAGGCCACGGTGCACACCCGTCCGCCGTTTTCCTCGACGCAGCGCCCGCCGGCGATCGCCCGCCCGGCGTAATCCCCCCCCTTGACCAGGACGTCGGGCCGGAGACGGCAGACGAGCCGCTCGGGGTCCGA
>JAKAQQ010000211.1 GCA_021819635.1 Pseudomonadota bacterium | reverse complement strand
CCGATCTTATCCGTCGCGGTCGACGCGCAGTCCGTAACGGCTTCCGGTCAGGACCGCCTGCTGGGAAGCGAGTTCGACGAGACCCGCCAGGCGACGGGCGACCTGCTCGCTTCGGGGAGCGTGCCCGAGCGCGCTCAGCGACACGACGGCAATGCCGGTCAGGATCCCGATGACGAGAAGCACGACCAGGATCTCGACGAGGGTGAACCCTCGCGGTCGTGCGTCCGTCACGGTGCGTTGCCCCCGTGGGCGTCGAGGGTCCAGTTGCCGATCACGTGGTGGTGGCCCGGCGGGCCGTCGGTCCAGACGTTGAACGAGAGCCCCCCGTGGATGCCGGGGTGAATGTACTTGTAGGGATGCCCCCAGGGGTCGATCGGCAGGTGGTTGAGGTAGCGGTGCCAGTGGTGCGGGATGGGCGGGACATCAGGTTTGCGGACGAGGGCCTCGAGACCCTGATTCGTCGTCGGGTAACGGTAGTTGTCGAGCTTGTACATTTCCAGAGCGGCATCGATGGAACGGACGTCCGCCTCGGCCTTCGTGATGCGGGCTTCTTCCGGCTTGTTGATGACGTTGGGCACGATGATCGAAGCGAGGATGGCAAGGATGACGACGACAACCATCACCTCGATGAGCGTGAATCCTCGGGATCGGAGCGTGGGGATGGAAACGTGGGTCCGGGTCATGGGGTCTCCGGGCGAGACGGTCGGGAAAGCCGGCGGCAATCTGCGGGCGGCGCGGATGATGCTCGCCTCCGCTAAGCTTACACCACGCCCGTCGGAGGAGCGGAGTCCCTTCCCGCCCCCCCATCTTCGGGTCGTCCCGGGGCGGCAGGCCGCGCGGGACAACCCGGAAATCGTCCCGGCGATCACGCCGTCTGTGTGAGGCCCCATGAACCCCAAAACACCGCCTTCGTCCGTTGCCCGCCCGTGGGACGTGTTCGGCTGGCTCCCCCGCCGCGGGGGAAGGGGACTCCGGCGTCTCTGGCAAGCGAATCCTCTCTGGGCGATTCCGGGCGTGGCTCTCGCGATCCAGATCGCCGGCCCGCGGCTCTGGGCCCGACTGCGTTACGACCGCGCCGCGATCGGCGCCGGCCAGTGGTGGCGGATCGTGACCGGCAATTTCGTGCACGCCGGTTGGGTTCATCTCGGGCTTGATTTCTCGGGCTATTTCCTTCTCTGGTACCTTTTTGCCCGCACCTTGGGCACGCGGCGCTGGTGGTGGGCGACCCTCTTCGGGAGCCTCGGCGTCGGCGGAGGGCTCTACCTTCTGAGTCCCGCCGTACGTTGGTACGTGGGAATTTCGGGTGTGCTTCATACCTACTGGGGGGCGGGCGCTCTTCTTGCGGTCGAGCGCCGGGAGTTTCTCGGACGCTGGCTTCTTGCCTTCCTTGTGCTCAAGGTGACGTTTGAGGCCGTTTGGGGGCCGCTGCCGACTTCGGCCGCCGTGCTCCGTACTCCGATCCTGACCATCGCGCACCTCTACGGGGCCGTCGTCGGCCTTCTCTTGGGCGCGGTGTGGATCGTGGTAGACCGTCGACGGTCACGATTGCGGCCGCCGGCTTGAGGCGGTCCCGTCCCGGGCCGGAACGGCCGGCGGACGGCAGACGCGCGGGTCCCTTGGGCGGTGCCGTATAGTAACCAAGACGGTCCGCCGTGCCGCGGTGGGTGGAGTCCCGCGGGACGCATCCTCCGGGAGGGGACCGTGTGCGACACTTCACCTTCCGGAGCCGGGCGAGGACCCCGACGATGACAAACGTGGCCATGGTGTTCCCTGGTCAGGGTTCGCAGAGCGCGGGGATGCTCGCCGATCTCGTTCACGAGCCCATTTTGCGCTCGGTTTTCTCGATTGTTTCCGAAGCGGCCGGGGAGGATCTTCTGGAGATCCTGCGTTCGGGATCGGACGCGGACCTTGCCCGGACCACCGTGACCCAACCGCTCATGTTGGCCGCCGATGTGGCCCTCTACCGACTCTGGCGGGAAGCGGGGGGGGGGGAACCGGTGACCCTTGCCGGCCACAGCCTCGGCGAGTACCCGGCCCTTGTTGCCTCCGGGGCGATCGATCTCGCCGCCGCCGCCCGCCTGGTGGTCCGGCGGGCCCGCCTGATGCAGGAAGCGGTCCCCGAAGGCCGGGGGGCCATGGCCGCGGTCCTCGGTCTCGACGAGGCGGGTGTCGTGGCCGTCTGTGCGCGCGTCGCCGCGCGCGGCCGGGTCCTGGAAGCGGTCAATTTCAACGCGCCCGCCCAAGTGGTCGTGGCCGGAGAGGCCGAGGCCGTGCGCGAAGCCGAACCGCTTTTCCGCGAGGCGGGCGCCCGCAAAGTGGTTCTTCTTCCGGTGAGCGTCCCGGCCCACTCCACCCTCATGCGGCCGGCCGCCGATTGTTACCGTGAGGACTTGGCCGCCGTGGCTTGGCAACCGGCACGCATTCCCGTCGTTCACAACGTCGATGCCCGGGTTCACCCCGATCCGGCCGATTACCCCGATCTCCTCGCCCGGCAGCTTGCGAGCCCGGTCCTCTGGACGGAGAGCGTGCGTCGCCTGGGTGCCGGCGACGGGCTCGGTGCCGTGCTCGAGTGTGGTCCGGGCAAAGTTCTCGGGGGGCTTGTGCGCCGGATTCTCCCGGACTTACCGGTCTTCACGCTGGGTGAGGCGTCGGGTCGCGAGGCGGCGCGGTCCGGCCTCGGTGTCGGGAGAGCCCCGTGAACACGCCCGCCCGCTTGGCCTTGGTGACGGGGGCCTCCCGCGGGATCGGTGCGGCCGTGGCGGCCCGCTTGGCCCGCGGGGGCGTACGGGTCGTGGGGACCGCAACCACGGAGGCGGGCGCCGAGGCGATCGGTGCGCAGGGCCGGAGATCG
>JAKAQQ010000210.1 GCA_021819635.1 Pseudomonadota bacterium | reverse complement strand
CGGATCAGGATCTCGGAGAGGTTCCAGCGCGGCGGGGTCGTGTAGCGCTTCTCGTGCTCGGCGTAGAGGACGAGAAGGGCCTTGCGCGTCGGGTGGATGCGGGGAGCGAGCGTGCGGGCCGAGAGGCGCACGTAGGCGAGGGTGAGAACCGTGGGGGCCTGGGAGAGCGCCGGGTGGAGGTTGTACTCCCGGAGAATGGCCTTCTCCGTCGGCCGGACGCGGGCGAGCGCCCCCCGGCTCGGGACGATCACGTAACGGAAGCGCCGCTCTTCACGAAGGCGGCGGTAGCGCCAGGCGAGAAGACCCGGGGCGAGGACCGCCCCCGAGGCGAGTCCGTCGCGGAGCGCCTGAAGACGCAGACCGTGACGGACCGCGGCCTCGAAGGTCGTGGGGTTGATCCCGTGCTGGGCGAGGACCGCCCGGTAGGCCTTGATCGAGAAACGCCCGCCGTTACGGAACGACGGGATCTTGCGGATGGCGGCGGCGACCCGCGCGGGGGGGACGGCGAGCCCGCTGCGGCGGGCCGCGATCTCGAGGACCTTGCGTTCGACGAGCGACTTGAGGACCTCGCGGCGGAGCGCGGCCAGCTCGGCCGGATTCGGCGTGAAGGCCGCGCCGAACTCCTGACTGAGCTCGGCGTAACGGATGTTGAAGGCGTGCTCGAGGGCCGAGGGACGCACCGCGTGGCCGTCGACGACGGCCACGTCGTTCTGCCCGGTGAGCGAGGGGTAGTCCTGGACCCCCCAGAACACGAAGGGCACGATGAGGATCGCGAGGACCCCCCAGAGGATCCACTTGGCGTTGCGTTCACGGATCCAGCCGAGCATAACGGTGACTCACGAGGGGGCCCGGCGGTCGCGCCCCCCGCTCCCGGAAGACGGCCCCCGCGCCCGGAGGAACGAAATGGCGGAGTGGACGGGACTCGAACCCGCGACCCCCGGCGTGACAGGCCGGTATTCTAACCAGCTGAACTACCACTCCGCCGCGCCTGGTGGGTGCTGAGGGAGTCGAACCCCCGACTTTCGCCGTGTAAAGGCGACGCTCTCCCGACTGAGCTAAGCACCCCGAAGGTCGCTCAGTTTAAGGCATCCTTGAGCGATTTGCCCGCCTTGAAGCCGGGGCTCTTGCTCGCCGCGATCGCAACGCTCTCGCCCGTGCGGGGATTGCGGCCCATGCGGGCCGCCCGCTGCTTGACGTGAAAGGTCCCGAAACCGGTCAGGGTGACGTCTTCCCCTTGGCGGAGAACCTCGGTGATCGTCTCGAGAAGATCGTCGAGGGCGGCCGCGGTCTCGTTGCGGCTGCGGCCGCTTCGGGCCGCGAGGCGTTCGATGAGTTCGGTCTTGTTCATGCGGATGGGACTCCCGTCGGGTGTGGATGGTGGACAAGGCGGCGAGACGGCCACGGCACGGCGCACCGTCCTTCCCCCCCCGTCCCCCGGGCGGGGAAGGCCCCCCGCCCGCGGCCCTTTATAGCAAGGGCGGGCAACCCCTGTCAAACGGCCCCGCCCCGTCAGTGGGCAAGCGGGCCCGAATCGGCCGGCCGCTCGTGCCCGCCGCCCTCCCCGCCCAAGGGGTCGAGGGGCACCGGCGGGCGGGCCGCGAAGCGCTCGTGCAGCGCCACGGCCAGCACCTCGTCGATCCACTGCACCGGGCGGATGTCGAGCCCGCGGGTGACGTTCTCCGGGATTTCCTTGAGATCCTTGACGTTCTCCTTCGGGATGAGAACCGTGCGGATCCCCCCGCGCTGGGCGGCGAGAAGCTTCTCCTTGAGTCCGCCGATGGGGAGCACCTCGCCGCGGAGCGTGATCTCGCCGGTCATGGCGACCTGGGCGCGGACCGGGACCCCGGTGAGCGCCGAGACGAGCGCGGTGCCCATGGCCACCCCCGCGCTCGGGCCGTCCTTCGGGGTGGCCCCCTCGGGCACGTGGATGTGGACGTCCATCTTCTGCGAGAACTCGGGGTCGATCCCGAGGGCCGTGGCCCGGCTGCGGACCACGGTCACCGCCGCCTGGATCGACTCCTGCATGACCTCGCCCAGGTGCCCGGTGTGGAGGAGCTTGCCCTTGCCGGAGACGACCGCGGCCTCGACGCTCAGGAGTTCGCCGCCGACCTCGGTCCAGGCGAGCCCGGTGACGAGCCCGACCCGGTCCTCGGACTCCGCCGCCCCGTGGCGGTAGCGGCGCACCCCGAGGTAGGTCTCGAGATCGGCGGAGGCGACGCTCACCCGTCCCTCGGGCACCCGGCCCTCCTGAAGAGCCCGGGTCACCTTGCGGCAGAGCGTCGCGAGATCGCGCTCGAGGTTGCGCACCCCGGCCTCGCTCGTGTAGAAGCGGACGATGTCCGAGAGCGCGTCGTCCTCGAGCGTGAACTCCTCGTCCTTGAGGCCGTGGCGCGCCCGCTGCTTCGGAATGAGGTGACGGCGGGCAATGTGGGCCTTCTCCTCCTCGGTGTAGCCGGCGATGCGCAGCACCTCGAGGCGGTCGAGGAGCGGCGGCGGGATGTTGTGGAGGGTGTTGGCCGTCGCCACGAAGAGCACGTCCGAGAGGTCGAGGTCGACCTCGAGGTAGTGGTCGTTGAAGGCGTGGTTCTGCTCGGGGTCGAGGACCTCGAGGAGCGCCGCCGAGGGGTCGCCGCGGAAATCCATCGCCATCTTGTCGATCTCGTCCAGGAGGAAGAGCGGGTTGCGCACGCCCCCCTTGCTCAGGTTCTGGACGATCTTCCCGGGCATCGACCCGATGTAGGTGCGGCGGTGGCCGCGGATCTCGGCCTCGTCGCGCACGCCCCCGAGCGACATCTTGAGGAAACGGCGCCCGGTCGCGTGCGCGATGCTCTGGGCGAGCGAGGTCTTGCCGACGCCCGGATC
>JAKAQQ010000209.1 GCA_021819635.1 Pseudomonadota bacterium | reverse complement strand
CCCCAAGACCAACCTCAACGCCTACCGCACGATCGGGCACCGCACGATTTTTACCAACGTGGCCCTGACCGAAGACGGCCACCCGTGGTGGGAGGGCCTCGGTGAAGGACGGCCTTCCGTCGACTGGCAAGGCCGGCCCTACGACCCCAAGAACGGCCCGGCCGCCCATCCGAATTCGCGGTTCACCGTTTCCGCCCGGCAGAATCCGGTGTGGTCTCCGCACAGCGAAGATCCTCAAGGCGTACCGCTGACCGCCATTCTCTTCGGCGGCCGCCGCGCCCGCCTTGCCCCCCTCGTTTACGAGGCCCACGACTGGTCCCACGGGGTCTTTGTGGGCGCGTCGGTTTCGTCCGAGACCACCGCCGCGGCCAGCGGGGCGGTCGGTGTGGTGCGCCGCGACCCGATGGCCATGCTGCCGTTCTGCGGCTACCATTTCGGCGACTATTGGGCGCACTGGCTCAAGATCGGCAGCAGGCTCAGGAACCCGCCGCGGATCTTCCACGTGAACTGGTTCCGCCAGGACGGTGAGGGGCGGTATCTCTGGCCGGGTTACGGCGAAAATCTCCGCGTGCTCCGCTGGATTCTCGAGCGCTGCCACGGTGAACGCACCGCGGTCGAGACGCCCGTCGGGAACATTCCCGGCCTCGAGGATATCGATCGGGCGGGACTGGCGGTCACGAACGAAGACATGCACGAGCTTCTCCGCATCGACCGGCGGCTCTGGGCCGAAGAGATCCGTGAACTCGGCTTGTTCTTCGACCGCTACCGCCCGAGGGTTCCGGCCGCCCTAGAGAATCTTCACGCCCGCCTGCTGGCCGCCTTGAGCGCGGAGGGCGCGGGCGAGGTGCCCGCCCCCCCGAGCGGCCCCTCCTCCCTCTGATCCGAGGCCGGACCAGGTTTCGGCGAGTCGCTCGAGGCTCGCGGCAACCGCCGGATGATCGCGGGTTCGTCCGAGGCGCGAAACCTCCGTCGCCACGCACGAACGCCAGTGTCTGGCCCCCCGTCGTCCGTGTCCGAGGCGGAGCAGCGGCGCGTAGAGGAGGCGGGGCGGGACGCCCTCCGCGCTGCACGCGAGGACGTACGGGGCGTAACGCTCAAGAAGGCTTGGGGTCCCCTCCGTGACGGGCGCCGGATCCTCGCCGTAGATCAGGCGATCCACATCGGCCAGAATCTCGGGGCGGGCATCCACCGCCCGCCCCAGCATGACGCCGTCCACCCGGTCGAGAAGCCCGCGCCCGGTCTCGAGATCCGCGATCCCTCCGTTCAGCACGACGGTAAGAGTCGGGAATCGCGCCTTCAGCCGGAAGACGCGTTCCCACCGTAACGGGGGAACGCTCCGGTTGCGACGCGGATCGAGTCCCTGGAGTCGGGCGTTGCGGGCGTGGACGAAGAGGGCCCCGCACCCGGCCTCGGCCAGGGCCTCCACGAAACGGTCGAGGCTCTCCTCCCCGGCATCGTCGTCAAGGCCCAGGCGGCACTTGACGCTCACCGGGCGTCCGGTGGCCCGAGAGACGGCACGGACGAGTGCGGCGACCCGGGGCGGGTCCTTCATGAGGCAGGCCCCGAAGTGGCCTCCCTGGACCCTGGGGCTGGGGCAGCCGACGTTGATGTTGATCCCTTCGTAGGGCACGATGCGGCACGCGGCCTCCGCGGCGCGTGCGGCTTCGTCCGGTTCGCCCGTGGCAATCTGAAGGAGAAGGGGCGACTGATCGCGGTCCCAGCGAACGTAGTCTTCGGCCCCACGCTCAAGGACGGCGCGCGCCACGATCATCTCCGTCACGAGCCAGGCCCTGCGGCTGAGAAGCCTGAGAAAAAACCGGAAGGCGTGATGGGTGACGCCGATCATCGGAGCCACGACGAGGCGCGGACGTTCGTCGTGGTCGGTGACGCACGAGGGAGGATCCGGGTTCGTTGCGTCGTCGTGATTATATTTATTGTTTAAGATCATTATGATAGAATATCTTCATGAAGTAAGTTATGATTATCGTTCCGGCACATGGTCGGGCCTTTTTGTCGCGTGCGCGTGCCCCGCGTGGACGAATGCGCCCCCCCCCGCACGTCGAGGACCCGTGTGTCCAAAGGGGGTTCGTCTCCTCCCCGCCCGATCCCGGTCGGACGCCCGACGTGACGACGTGCTTCATGCATGTATCGTACAGCCACCGCTCGTCGCCCCCGCCCTCTTCCCGAAGTCCGAAGGTCAAGGCGCGGAGACACCCGTTTCCGGGAGCGAGCGGCGTGGCCCGGGTGCTCCGGTTAAAATTGACGGCGCAATCAGACGCAGAAGCGGAAACGGCAGACTGCTGGCCTCGCCTTCCCGCCCCTCTCCGTCGCCTTTTTTGTTACGGACGCGGGAGGAGCTCGTGATGGCGCTCGTCATTCGAAAGATCGAAGCCCGGGAAATTCTGGACTCTCGGGGTAACCCCACGGTTGAAGCCCTGGCCTGGAGCGAGGGAAGAGACGAACCGCTCACCGCGGCCGTCCCTTCGGGGGCCTCGACGGGCGAGAAGGAAGCGCGCGAGCTGCGCGACGGCGACGCCCGACGATACGGCGGGCTTGGGGTTCTTGACGCCTGCCGTCACGTGCGCGAGCCGATCGCGTCGGCCCTCGTCGGCCGGAGTTGGGAACGTCAGGACGACATCGACCAGACGCTCTGCGCGCTCGACGGGACCCCCGGCAAGAGCCGCCTCGGCGCCAACGCCCTTCTGGCGGCCTCGCTCGTCTGCGCCCGTCTCCTGGCGCGGGAACGAGGCCTTCCCCTCTACCGGAGCCTCGATCGCCCCGATCCCACCCTCCTCCCCGTCCCGCACATGAACGTCTGGAACGGTGGGGCCCACATCCAGTGGCAGGGGACGGACTTTCAGGAATACATAGATCGG
>JAKAQQ010000208.1 GCA_021819635.1 Pseudomonadota bacterium | reverse complement strand
TTCCGATCTAGGCGGGCGACGTCGCCGTCGTTGCGCAACGGACCCCGCCGATCCAGAAAAAGCGTCCACATGCCGGGGGCCGTCTGCACCGTGCCCGGCACCCCGCTGCGGGCGAGGGCCGCCCACAAGCCCTCCGCCAGCGTGTGCGTGCGTTCCGCGAGGCGCGCGTAGAGGGCCGCATCGGCCCGGGCGAGGACACTCTCCCCGGCGGCCATCGCGAGGGGATTGCCGGCGAGGGTCCCCGCCTGGTAGACGGGCCCGAGCGGCGCGAGGCGGTCCATGAGGTCGGCCGGCCCGGCCACCGCCCCCACCGGGAGCCCCCCCCCAATCACCTTGCCGTACGTCACGAGATCGCCGCGGAGACCGAGGAGCTCCTGGGCGCCCCCGCGCGCCACGCGGAAGCCGGTCATCACCTCGTCCAGGATGAGGAGCGCGCCGTGACGCCGGGGCACCGTCGCGAGCGCGGCGCGGAAGTCGGGCTCGGGCGGGATCACGCCCATGTTGCCGACGATCGGCTCGACGATCACCGCGGCGATGCGCTCGCCCTCGCGGGCGAGGAGCGCTTCGAGGGCCCCGGCGTCGTTGTACGGAAGGATCAGGGTCAGGGCCGCGGTCGCGGCGGGCACACCGGGCGAGCTCGGACGGCCCAGCGTGAGGGCCCCGGAACCGGCCGCGACGAGGAAGGGGTCGGCGTGACCGTGGTAGCAGCCCGCAAACTTGACGATGCGGTCCCGCCGGGTCGCGGCGCGGGCGAGGCGGACGGCGGTCATCGTCGCCTCGGTGCCGGAGCAGGTGAAGCGGACGCGCTCGAGACCCGGGACGGCGGCCAGCATCCGCTCGGCCAGCGCCGTCTCGAGCACGTGCGGCGCCCCGAACCCGAGCCCGCAGCTGGCGCGGGCGGAGACCGCCTCGACGACCGCCTCCGCGCCGTGCCCGAGGAGCACCGCGCCCCACGAGGCCACGCAGTCGATGAGGCGACGCCCGTCCTCGGTGACGATTTCCGCCCCCTCCCCGCGGGCGACGAAGAGGGGGTCGCCGCCGACCGCCTGGAAGGCCCGCACCGGCGAGTCGACCCCGCCGACAAGAACGGCGCGGGCGCGGGCGAAAAGCTGCGGCGAGTTCATCACGCCTCCGGACGAACGACGACCCCTTCATGATGCCCGAGCGCGGGCGCGGGGGCACGCCCGCACCCGCGCTCGCGTCCCTCAGCCCCCGGGCGAAGACCCTCCGCTCCCCTCCCGGGCGAAGAGGGCACGGAGGCGGCGGGCGCGGGCCCGCACCGCCCCGGGCGAAGGCTCCGCAAAGAGGGCGCCGGCCACCGCGAGAAGATCGGCCCCGGCGGCGAGGAGCGGCGCGCCGTTGGTCTCGTCGATCCCGCCGATGGCGACGACGGGAAGCGCAATCCACGGGCGCGCCCGGACGAGGATCTCCGGGGGGACCCGCACCGCCCCCGGCTTGGTGCGCGAGGGGTAGAAGCTTCCGAAGGCCACGTAATCGGCCCCGTCGCGTTCCGCCGCCCGGGCGCGCTCGGGATCGTCGTAGCAGGAGACACCGATGAAGGCCCCGGCGCCGAGTCGCGCCCGAGCGCGGGCAAGCGGCGGGTCGTCGCGGCCGAGATGCACGCCCTCGGCCCCCACCGCCTGGGCCACCTCGGGATGGTCGTCGACGAGAAACGGCACCCCCCGGAGACGGCAGCGGGCGGCGAGACGGCGCAGAAGGTCAAGATCGTAGGTCCCGGGCGGTTGCTTGTCGCGGTACTGGACCACCCGCGCGCCCTCCTCGAGGCAGACGGCGAGGAGGGATTCGGCCCGCTCCGGCGGGACGTACGACCGCTCGAGAACGACGTAGAGACCCTCCCGCGGGAAGGCCCTCAACGCCACGGCCCCCCACGCCAGGGAATCGCCGCCCCCCGTCCGAGGGGCCGGGCGGCGGCGAGGGCGGCGGCGGTAAACCGCTGGGCCTCGTCGACCGCGCCCCGAAGGTCGTACCCGAGGGCGAGGAACGAGGCCACCGCGGCGGCAAGCGTGCAGCCGCTCCCGTGGAAGGAACCTGGAAGACGGGGGGACGCCCAGTGCCCCCGTCTTCCTCCGGCGTCGTAGAGCGTGGACTCCACCGCGGGCGTCGGCCGGTCCCCGCCGGTGACGAGGACGGCCCCGGCGCCGAGCGCGCAGAGCCGCCGCGCCCGGGCCTCCTCCTCCTCGTCGCCCGCCACCTCGGGAGTGAGGGCCACGAGTTCCTCGTGGTTGGGCGTGAGGAGCGTCACGGACGGAAGACAGTCCCGAAGCGCCGCGACCGGATCGCCCGCGACGCTCCAGAGGCGACGACCCCCGCTCGCGCGCAACACCGGATCGAGGACGACGGGAAGAGAGGGGCGGCGTGCGCGCCACCAGCGGCAAAAGGTGCGGGCGAGAGCGGGGGAGGCGAGCAGCCCCACCTTGACCGCCCGGGCCGGGATGTCCGCGTCCAAGCGACGCAGCGCGGCGGCGACGAGGGGGGCGGGGACGGCACGGACGAGCGCGGCGTCGCGGCTGTCCTGGACCGTGAGCGCGGTCACGACGCTCAGGGGATGGACCCCAAGGGCGGTCGCCGTCTGGACGTCGGCGACGAGTCCGGCCCCCCCGCTCGGGTCGTGGCCTCCGAGACAAAGGAGAACGGGCAGAAGACCTTCCGCCTCGTCGCGCTGGGGGAAACGGTGGAGGGGGGGCATAGGGGCCCCTGTATAATGACACGCTTGCCCGGTCCTTTCCCTTTCTTCCCCTCCCATGAAATCCTACATGTGCGTCATTTGCGGCTTCGTCTACGAGGAGGAAAAAGGCCACCCCGAGACGGGCGTCGCCCCGGGCACCCGCTGGGAAGACGTTCCCGACGATTGGACCTGCCCGGACTGCGGGGCGAGCCGAGATC
>JAKAQQ010000207.1 GCA_021819635.1 Pseudomonadota bacterium | reverse complement strand
GGACGATGTCGGACGTGGCCGAGCCGACGTACAGCCCCCTCGAGCCGCAGGACGCCCGCGTCGCGCGGGGCGAATACCTCCCGCCGGGCGTGCACAGTCTCCGTGTCGCGACCGGACCGACGGTCGGCGGCGCCCAGATGGTCGTCCGTTTTCTTTACGAAGACGCCCTCGACGTACCTCCCGACGCCGACGCCCGGAGCGTGATCGAGCGGCTCGGCTACGACGGGGCGAGCGGCGGGCTTCTTCTCGAGGCTCTGGAACGACCCGGCGGACTCCTCGTCGTCGCCGGCCCGACCGGATCGGGCAAATCGACGACCCTCAAGTACCTGCTCGAAGCCCTGCACCGGCACCGCCCGGGGCTCAACATCCAGAGCCTGGAAGATCCCCCCGAATATCCGATCCGCGGCGTCGTTCAGGTGCCCGTCCTCGGGGAAGGAACGGTCGACCGTCGGGCGGCGATCCGCGCCTACCTCCGCCACGCGCTCAGGGTGGATCCCGACGTGCTCATGATCGGGGAGATCCGCGACCGCGAGACCGCCGCTCTCGCCGTCGAGGCGTCGCTCACCGGACACCAGGTGTGGAGCACCGTCCACGCCAACGACGCCGATACGGTCACGGCCCGACTTGGCGAGAAGCTCGCCGGAACCGGCTGGGGACGCAACCCGCGAATTCTCGAGGATCCTTCGGTCCTGCACACCATCGTCTACCAGCGGCTCCTGCCCCGTCTGTGCGCCACCTGCCGTCACGTCCGCCCCCTGTCCGAGGCGGTGACACTGCCCGCGCTCACCCGACGGCGCCTCGCCGACGCCGGGTTTGAGCCCGATCGCCCTGTCGCGGTGCGCATGCCGGAAGGCTGCGATGCCTGCCACGGACTTGGCGTGGACGGGCTCCTCGTCGTCGCCGACGTGCGCCCCGGGGGGGAGGACCGCAGCGGGGCGGCCGCCGCGACCCTCCGCGCCCGCGCCCTGAGTCTCGTCGCCACCGGACGTGTCGATCCTCTCGACGCGGAACGGGCCGTGGGCCCGCTTCACCCGACGCACGGCGGCGGCCGCGTGCCGTGACCGGTCGCCTCCTGCCCCCCCCGGGTTTCCGGCACGACGAAAGGGTGCGTTTCTACGCCCGCCTGTCGGCGCTCCTCCGCCACGGCATCCTGCTCGAGGACGCCCTCGCGCGTCTCTCCCACCCGGGTCGCCAGCGACGAGCTCGGCCTTGGGCGCGGCGGCTGGCGGCGTCGCGGGGGGAACTCCTGGCCGACCGTCTCGGGCCCCTCGTCCCACCCGACGAAGCGCTCCTCCTCCGTGCCGGGGAACGTTCCGGACGGCTTGCCGACGCCCTCGGTCTTCTCGCCGAGCATCTTGAGCGGGTGCACCGGCTCCGCGCACGCCTGTGGGGCGCGCTCGCCACCCCGGCCGTTCACACCGCGCTCCTCGCCGGCGCCGCCGTCTTCGTCGCCTGGCGCGTCGTCCCTGTCTTCGTCCGGGCCGCCCCGCACGCCCGCTGGCACGGAGCGGCCGCGGCGTTCGTCGGGCTCTCGGTTCTCCTGCGCGAACCCGCGGTGCTCGCCGGCCTCGCCCTCGCGCCGGCCGCGCTCGGGGCCAGCCTCTTCTGGTCTTTTGAACGCTTCCTCCCCCCCTGGCGTCCGTGGCTCGACCGTATCCCGCCCTGGTCCCTCTACCGACTCGAGTGCGGGGGGATCTGGCTCCTCTCGGTCTCCGCGCTCGTCGCGGCGGGCTGCCGCCTCCGCACCGCCGTCGAAGAAAGCGCCCACGGCGCCAGTCCCTGGCTGCGGCAGCGTTGCACGGCGCTGCTCGCGGAGCTCGCCCAAGGCCACGGGTTGGGCGAGGCCCTCGCCCGCACCGGGCACGGATTTCCCGACCCCGAGGTCATCGAGACCCTGCGGTGCCTCGGCGAACTGCCGGACTTCGCCCGGACCCTGGAGCGGACCGCCCGCACCTGGGCGGAGGAGGCGGAGCGGGCCATCGCCCGCGAAGCGCGCGGCCTCGAAATTCTGGCCTACACCGTTCTCGTGCTCGCCCTCCTCGCGTTCACGACAGGCTTCGTCGCGCTCAACACCCAACTCGGGGCCACGGCCCTCGGAGCCCCCTGATTCCTTCCCCCCGGAGATCCCGCATGAACAACCGCCGCCCCCCGAGCCGTCCCCACGGAGGCTGGACGCTTCTTGAGCTTCTGATCACCATCATCGTCGTGGCCGTCCTCACCGCGGGCGTGCTTCTCCTCTACCGCCAGGCCACGAGCGCGGCCGACACAACTCGGGCCGAGGACCTGCTCACGTCCATTCAGGCCACGGTTCACGAACTCTACGCGGACGAGAGCAGCTACACCAACCTCGACGGCGCCGTGCTGCGTTCGGGAGGGCTCGCCGCCGACCGTCGTGACCCTTGGGGCGGGGCGATCCACATTCGACCAACCGCCGGCGGCCGCCACTTCACCATCAGTTTCCGGCACGTCCCGCACGCGGCCTGCCTCCGTCTGGGCGACGGAGCAACGGGCGCGGACTGGTCCTCGCTGCGCATCGACGGCGAGAGCGTCTACGACGGGACGACGCGACCGGCCCCCGCCACGGTTCTCTCCGCCTGCCGGAGCGCGCCCTACGACCGGATCACCTGGACCTCATCGTGAAAACACTCCTCGCCGTCCTTGCGCTCCTCGGCCTCGGTTGGGCCGCCCTTCCACCGCTCTCCCTCGCCTCCGGCCAGCGGGCGTTGGCACGCCGCGAGGCGGCGCTCTTCGTCGCCGCCGTGAAAAGCGTCTGGCCGCCTCGGGTGGGGACGGCGGGCTCCTCCGCACCGCCGCTTCCCGCCGGGTGGATCCGCCGGGTGGGGCGCCACCACGTCTACGTGGATGCGCGTCTCCCGGAGGGGGCCGTGCTCCGGATCGCCCCCCGTCTCGC
>JAKAQQ010000206.1 GCA_021819635.1 Pseudomonadota bacterium | reverse complement strand
CTTCGGCTGCACGGTGGCCCTGCCGCCCCACGCGGCCGGCAAGGCGAGCGCGTCTTGGGTGCTGCGCGTCCGCAAGCGTCTCGAGCGGCGCACCTGCGGTCCGTAAGATCTTTCCCCCGGGCGATCTCTCACCCCGCGGGTGATGCAGGATCGCCCGGGGGCGGGAGCCATGGGTGGGATCCTGTGGAGGAGATGCTGGGGAGCTTGCCCCGGCTCGGGCGGTGGCGCGAGGCCCGCTGGCTCCCGACCCGGGGCCAGACACTTTCCCTTCTTCCGTGTCCTTTCCCGGGGCTTTCCCCGGGGAGGACTCTCGTGCTCAGGGTGAGGAGAGCGGCGCGGTCCGGTCGATTTCCTGAAGGGCCGAGAACATCTCCTCGATGGCGGCCGGCGACCGCCCGCAGAGGAGGGCCACGCCGAGGACGGCGAGGCTCAGGAGAGCGATGGCCACGTTGCCCGCCAGGAAACTCATGGTGCCGTCGCCGCGCAGCGAGTGCGGTCCGAGCAGCTGGATGACCCAGAGCCCACCGAAGTAGGGCACAAGCCACCAGGCGTGGCGGGCGTGAAGCGGAGCGCGCGCCCCGCTCCGGTGGCGCAGGGCACGCAGGACGAGATACCCTGCGAGGGTGACGAGAAGGATCCCGAAGACGTAGTTGGAGGTCTTGAGCCCGGTCCAGTAGATGATCCAATTGGAGACGATGAAGGCGGCGGGGGCGATGATCCAGGCCCGCCGCAGGCGGAAGGGGCGAACGTGATCCGGGATCCGCAGACGCAGCTGCAGAAGAACGATCGGCCCGATGCCGTAGGAAAGGACGGTCGCGGACGAAATGATCGAGACGAGTTTCTGCCAGGAGGGAAAGGGGACGAGGAAGACGGCCCCGACGACGAAGGTGAGAATCAGGGCGGTCCAGGGGACGCCCCGGCGGCTGATGGCCGCCATGCCCGCCGGCGCGTCACCGGATTCCCCCGCGGCCATGATGATGCGCGAGGTCGTGGTGGTGTAGATGAAGCCCGTTCCGAGCGGTGCGATGATGGCGTTGACGTAAAGGACCCCTGCCCACCAGACCGCCCCGCCCAGGATCGCAAGCGCCGCCAGGGGGCCCGCCGAGCCCGCGAAGGTGAGCCCGTGCCAGCCGTGGCGCAGGATGCTGGAGGGCGGAAGCGCGGTCAGGAAGGCGAATTGGAGGGCCGCGTAGATGAGGGCGGCGAGCAGGATCGAACCCACGGCGGCAAAAGGAATGTTGCGGCGTGGATCACGGGTTTCCCCGGCCAGGTCGATGGCCTGCCGGAAACCGAGAAAACTGAAGATGATGCCGCCGAGCGAGATGGCCTTGAGCACCCGTTCGACGTTGAGTTTTCCGAGGGCGAGGTGAAGATTGGCCGGGTGGTAGCTCAGGTGGAGGAGCAGGACGACGGTGCCGAGCGCGATGGCGATCTTCCACCAGGTGGCGGTGCTGTTGATGGCGAGCACCCAGCGGATGGTCAGGAAGTTGAGCCAGACGATGACGGCCAGAAGCCCGATGGCCGCCGCGTAACCTTCCGGGGTCAGGATGTGGCCGGCGCCCGAAACCAGGCCCGGGAGGTAGTTGTTGGCGTAGGTGAGGACGGCGGTGACTTCGACCGGCGGGACGGTGACGTAGGCAATGAAGAGGATCCAGCTCCAGATGCGTCCGACAAGGTCGCCGTGGCTCAGGTGGCTGATGTGGACGAGGGCCCCGCTGCGCGGAACGAGGGTGGCCAGTTCGGCGAAGACGAGGGCGAGAAGAAGGACCGCTCCGGCCCCGAGAAGCCAGGACAGGATGCTGTAGGGGCCGGCGATCTGCGCGGCGTAGAGGGGGCCCAGAAGCCAGCCGGAGCCGATGATGCCCGAGAGGCTTGCGCAGAGGAGACCGAAGCGGCCGGCTTCGCGCTTGAGGCCGTGGCGGCTCATGGCGAAGGAGGGTTCGGCACGGGCCCGGCGTCAGGCGGAGGCGGATCGGTCCGCGGTCGGCGGCCGGGGGGCAATGTCGCAGGCGTCGGCACGGTCAGGACGTGGCCTCACACGGAATCGTCATTTCGAGGTGACCGCGTCCCTTTCCGGGGGGCGTCGCCGTCCCGCGGGCTCCTCCCGGAACGGGGCACCATGCCTTAGACTAACACGCGCACGCCGCACCTGCAGGCTCGTCCCGATGAATGTGTCCCTACCGCCTCCTCTGCCCGCGGACGTTCTCGAACGTGTCCGGGCTCTCTTGGCCGAGGCACGGGCGAGCGGGCTTCCGGAGCCCGACGCCATGACCCTGGCCACGGTCGGGGCCGACGGCTCACCCTCGAGCCGCACGGTTCTCCTCAAGGCGCTCGACGCACGGGGGCTCTGCTTCTACACGAATCTCGAGAGCCGCAAGGGCCGGGACCTCGCCGCGCGTCCGATCGCCTCGGTGACGTTTTATTGGCGGTCGCTCTGGAAACAAGTCCACTGCGCCGGGCCGGTGGAACGCCTTACGGCGGAGGAGAACGACGCGTACTGGGCCGCGCGTCCCCGGGCCCGACAGCTCGGGGCGTGGGTGTCGCAACAGTCGCGAGAGATCGACGATCCCCGCCGTCTTGACGAGGCCATGGCCGCCGCGGAAGAGCGTTTCCGCGACCGGCCGATTCCCCGGCCCGACTATTGGGGCGGGTTCCGGCTCCGTCCGCGGAGTCTCGAATTCTGGACCGGGCGCGAAGCCCGCCTGCATCTGCGCGAGCGCTACGAGGTGACTCCGGAAGGAATCTGGCGCCGCTTCTGGCTCTTTCCCTGACGGTGGCGTGACCCGCGGAGACAGGGGGCGCTTTCGGGGGCGCCTTTTCCAGCGTGCAGAACCCACTTCCACGGCGTTTCCGATGCCTTGCTCCCTGAGGAGGCCCCCCATGACGAAACTCTTTGACCCTTGGTCCGTCCGCGGGCTCGAGTTCCGGAACCGTGTTGTCAT
>JAKAQQ010000205.1 GCA_021819635.1 Pseudomonadota bacterium | reverse complement strand
GGTAACCCTTGGGGAGGTCGGGATAGAAATAGCTCTTGCGGGCAAAGCGCGAGCGGGCGGCCACGGTGCCGCCCACGGCAAGACCGAAGGCCACGGCCATGCGGACGGCGGCCCGATTCGGCACGGGAAGTGTCCCAGGGTAGCCGAGGTCGACCAGACCCGCCTGCGTGTTGGGGGGGGCTCCGAAGCGGGTCGACGCGGGCGAAAAGAGCTTGCTCTCGGTGAGGAGCTGGACGTGGACTTCAAGACCGATGACCGTATCCCACACGACGGCGGACCTCACGGGAAGCGGGCGGGGCGGGCCCGGTGCCAATCGGTGACCGCCTGGTACCGGTGGGCGGCGGCGAGAAGCGGAGCCTCGGCGAAGGGCGCGGCGATGAGCTGAAGACCCGCCGGAAGCCCGTCGACGAACCCGCAGGGAACCGAGAGGGCCGGCAACCCCGCCAGGTTGACCGCGTTGGTGTAGATGTCGTTGAGGTACATGGTGAGCGGATCGTCGTTCTTTTCACCGATCCGGAACGCCACCGTCGGCGTCGTCGGTCCGGCCAGAAGATCCACCTCCGAAAAGGCGCGCAGGAAATCCTGCTGGAGGAGGGCGCGGGCCCGCTCGGCCTTGAGGTAGTAGGCGTCGTAGTAACCGTGGGAGAGGACGTACGTCCCGATCATGATGCGGCGCTTGACCTCCGGCCCGAATCCTTCACCGCGGCTGCGCGCGTAGAGTTCGTCGAGATCCCGGGGCTCCCGGGCCCGGTGCCCGTAGCGCACGCCGTCGTAGCGGGCGAGATTCGAGGAGCACTCGGCCGGCGCCAGAATGTAGTAAGTGGGGACGGCCAGACCGAGCCGGGGAAGGGAAACGTCGACCAATCGCGCGCCGAGCTTTTCGAAGACGGCCAGCGCCTCGTCGACGAGCCGGGCCACACGGGGATCGAGCCCCGCCTCGCGGAATTCCTTCACGACCCCCACGCGTCGCCCGTGGAGTGAGGCCGCAAGAGCGGCCGGGTAGTCCGGGACGGGTTCGGGAGAGGAAGTGGCGTCGTGGGGGTCGGCCCCCGCGGTCACGGCGAGGAGCCGGGCGAGATCCTCCGCCGAGCGGGCGAGGAAGCCCGCCTGATCGAGGCTCGAGGCAAAGGCGATCATCCCGTAGCGCGAGAGACGGCCGTAGGTCGGCTTGAGTCCCGAGATCCCGCAGAAGGCCGCCGGCTGGCGCACCGAGCCCCCGGTGTCGGTGCCGGTGGCGGCGGGCGCGAGCCCGGCGGCCACCGCCGCCGCCGATCCTCCCGACGACCCGCCGGGAACGCGTTCGGGATCCCAGGGGTTGCGAACCGGACCGAAGGCGCTGGTCTCGTTCGAGGACCCCATGGCAAACTCGTCCATGTTGGTCTTGCCGAGCACGACCGCGCCGGCCTCGTCGAGACGACGGACGACCGTGGCGTCGTAGGGGGGAACGAAATCGGCCAGCATGCGCGAGGCGCAGGTCGTGCGCACGCCCGCCGTGCAAAAGATGTCCTTGTGGGCGAGCGGCACACCGGCGAGAGGACCGGACCGCGGCCGGGCGGCGCGACGACGGGCGTCCTCGGCCGTCACCGTGACAAACCCGTTGAGCGCCGGATCGTGCGCCCGGATGCGCTCAAGGAAGTGCTCGGTGAGGGCCGCGGGGGTGATCGCGCCGCGCTCCAGAGCCTCGAGAAGGCCGCCCAAATCCCGCGTGTGCCAGTCGCTCGTCACGGCTCGAGCACCCGCGGAACGAGGTAGTAACCGTCGCGGCTTTCCGGCGCTTGGCTCTGGTAAAGGTCGGGGTGTCCCTCGTCCTCCACCCGGTCCTCCCGCAAAAGCGGAGGCCGCGCCCACGGTCCGGCGAGCGCGGCGGGGGCCTCCTCAAGGGAGGCGGCACGAAGGGCGTCGACGAACGCCAGGATGCGGCCGAGCTCGTGCCCGTAGCGGACGGCCTCTTCGTCGTCCAAGGCCAGACGCGCCAAGCGCGCAATCCGGCGGACTTCCTCGGCGCTCAGGCTCATCGGAATCCCGGGAACTTGATCTTGATCAGGTGGAGCCATTCTACACGAGCGATTCCGGCTTCCCGGGGCCGCCGGAGAGCTTTTTGTTAAAGTAGTGTCCTTCCTCGCCCGGCCCGAGCCCCCGCCCATGTTCTCTTTCCTGCGTAGCGCCCTCGGTCAGGATCTCTCGATCGATCTCGGCACCGCCAACACATTGATCTACGTCCGGGGCGAGGGCATCGTGCTCGACGAACCGTCGGTGATCGCCGTGCGCGAGGACCCCGATCGGGGACAGCGCCGCATCGAGGCCTACGGCATGGAAGCCAAGCGCATGCTCGGGCGAACGCCGCACAACATCTACGCCGTCCGTCCGATGAAGGACGGGGTCATCGCCGACTTCACGCTCACCGAGCAGATGCTCAAGCATTTCATCAACAAGGTCTGCGAGCACCACTGGTACCGGTTGCCCCCGCGGGTGATTGTCTGCGTCCCGTACGGCTCGACCCAGGTGGAACGCAAGGCCATTCGCGACTCGGCCCAGGGCGCCGGCGCGCGCAAGGTCTATTTCCTCGAGGAACCCATGGCGGCGGCGATCGGCGCCGGACTGCCGGTCGGCGAACCCCGGGGCAGCATGGTCCTCGACATCGGCGGGGGCACCTGCGAGGTCGCCATCCTGTCGCTCAACGGCATCGTCTACGCGGGCTCCATGCGGGTCGGGGGCGACCGCTTCGACGAGGCCATCGTCCAGTACGTGCGCCGCAACTACAGCATTCTCATCGGCGAGGCCACGGCCGAGCGCATCAAGATCGAGATCGGCACCGCCTTTCCGGGGCGCGAGGTCCGCGAAATCGAGATCCGCGGCCGCAACCTCTCCGAGGGCATCCCGCGCACCTTCACCATCAACAGCAACGAAATCCTCGAGGCCCTGCAGGAGCCCCTGAGCGGCATCGTCGGCGTCGTGCGCCAAAGATC
>JAKAQQ010000002.1 GCA_021819635.1 Pseudomonadota bacterium | reverse complement strand
CGAGGAGCTCGAGGATCGTGCGGTAGCAGGTGACCATCTCCGCGGTGCGTGGATCCGGAGAGGCGGAAGCGTCGGACAAAGGCGGTGCGTCCGGAGCGGCGGCCCCGTCATTCTAGACGACGCGGACGGCGGCGCGCGCTGCACCCGGGCGGCGCGGCGTTATGATCGTGCCGTCACACGCGTGGGAGAGCTCGGGTGGATCTCGCCGAACGCCTGCGCGGCGCCAGCCGCAGGACAAAAGACGACGCCCTGGCGGTCCTCGAGGGTCGCAGCCGCCGACGGGGACCCACCCGGCTCCTCCCCTTTCTCGGACCGGCGTTCATTGCCGCCATCGCCTACATCGATCCCGGCAACTTCGCAACCAACCTTCTGGGTGGATCGGCATACGGGTACGCGCTTCTCTGGGTGGTGGCCGCCGCCAGCCTCACGGCGGCCGTCATGCAGTATCTCGCGGCCAAGCTCGGTCTCGCGTCCGGGCGCAACCTGGCCGAGCTCTGCCGCGAATACTACCGACCAACAACAGTCCTCACTATGTGGGTGGCTCTGGAGATTGTGGCGGCGGCGACGGACGTCGCCGAGTTCGTGGGCGCCAGCGTCGCCTGGCACCTTCTGCTCCCGGTGAGCCTCCCGGTCGGGGCGGGACTCACCGCCCTCGCGGTGGTGGTCGTCCTTGCCCTCGAACGGCACGGATTCCGCCCGCTGGAAGCGGTCATGGCCTCGGTCATCGGCTTGGTGGCCCTTGCCTACCTCGCCGAAGTTCCCCTCGGTGGTCCGCGCTGGGGGGAGGTGGCGCAGGGCCTTTTTCTCCCCACCCTCCCGCACGGCGCGCTCTATCTCGCGGCCGGTATCGTCGGGGCCACGGTAATGCCCCACGTCATCTTTCTCCACTCGGCGCTCACGCAGGACCGCCTCCCGGTACGCGACGCCCGAACGCGGCGGCGCATCCTCCGTTTCGAGGCCCTCGACATTGGCGTCGCCATGGCGATCGCCACGCTGACAAATCTAGCCATGCTGATCATGGCCGCCGCCACGTTTCATCGGGACGGATTCGTCGATGTCGTCGGACTGGCCCAGGCCTTCCGGACGTTGGTGCCGCTTCTCGGCGTAGGGGCGGCACTCCTTTACGCCCTGGCACTCCTCGCTTCGGGGGTAGCCTCCTCGACCGTCGGCACCGTGGCCGGTCAGATCATCATGCAGGGATTCCTCGGACGCCGCGTTCCGCTCTGGCTCCGAAGAGGCCTCACCATGATTCCGGCGTTCCTCGTGATCGCCTCCGGGGTTTCCCCCACCGCGGCCCTGGTCTTCACCCAGGTGATCATCAGCTTCGGTCTCCCCTTGGCCCTTCTCCCCCTGGCGCGCTTCACCTCCGACCGGAGCCTCATGGGCCCGCTGCGCAACCGCCGCGTGACGATCGCCGCCGCCTACGGTCTCGCCTGGGCCATCGCCGGGCTCAACGCCGTCCTCATTCTTCAGACCGTGGGTGTGAAGGCATGACTCTTCCCTACCGTCGTCTTCTTCTGGCCCTCGACGGTACCCCCTGGGCCGAGCATCTGCTCGAGGTCGCCGAGCGCTGGACCGCCCCTGGACGCAGCACCGTCGCCCTCGTCCATGTCGTGGAGGAGGGCGGCCCCAAGCGCGTCCACGGGGCGGCCCATCTGCACGAGGCGAACGCGGCCGCACACTATCTCGAGAGCTGCGCCGAGCGCCTGCGCAATTCCGGGCGCTCGACCGTCTGTCTCCTCCGGCAAGGGCAGTCCCGGGACGTTGCGCGCACCCTTGTCGCGGCGGCCGACGAGCAGGAGAGCGAAGCGCTGCTCCTCGCCACCCACGGCCGCGTCGATCCGCGTCGCTGGTTCCGGGGAAGCATCGCCCAACAGGTTCTGGCCCGGACCCGGCGCGACGTGCTTCAACTGACACCGCGTTCCCCAGCCCCCGCGCCCGGGCCCCGGAGCCTCCTCGTGCCCTTGGACGGGGAAAACGCGCACGAAACCGCCCTTCTCCGTGCCCTGTGGCTCGCGCGGGAGAGCGACGGGAACGTGTTCCTCGTCCATGTCCTTCCCGGTCCCGAGGAGACCGACGGACTGGGCGTCCTGCGTGCGCGCTTTGCGCCGCACGCGGACCGTATCCTGCAGCGGCGGCGGGCACGACTACGGGCGGAGTATCTCGCGCGCTGCGCCCGTCTCGCGGGCCCGGGGTCCGTGCGTGTCCGCACCCTGATCGAGACGGGCGATCCGGCGGGCGTGCTCGCGGGGCTGACCCACCGGCTGGGCATTGATCTTGTCATTCTCGCGAGCCACGGCCGTCACGGACTCGCCTCCCTTGGGCGCGAGCACCTTCCGGGGCGGCTCATTGAGCGTCTCGACGTGCCGATTCTCCTGGTGGCCGCCGGTCCCCGCACAGGCGTCGGTCCGGGAACGTCCGCATCCTCCCGGGCCGGCCCCTCCCCCCCAACCGGCTGATCGCCACCCGGTCCTGAGGGGACCACTCCGGACGCGCCAGACCACGGCGAAACGTCGCCACCCCCTTCAAGCTCGGTCGGTCCTCCTCCAAACTTTCCGACCCTGACGCCAACTTCGTCCTCCAATTCACGCGACGGACCGCGGGTACTCCTCTGGTGCATCCTCGCTCTCGTCTGTCTCCTCGCGGCCAGCGGATACGATCCGAAGGCGGCGGCGGCTCGCGCCGAAGCGGCGGGGGCGCTTCTCGTCGCCCTCGGCGTGGTCCTCCGCCGTCTCGTCCCCGCCGGGACAGGACGACGCTCCGGCCTCGGGCGCCTTCCTTCCGGGGCCTACACCGTCGGGCGGGGATTCGTCTGGACGGAACGGACAACCGCGCGTCTTTACGATCGCCTTCGTGGATCTCCCGGCCCACTCCCGCGGTCTTCCGGCGAGGGCGGCGATCATCGCCTCCACGCCCTTGGACGGGAGCGACCCCTCGTCCTTCCGTACGCGCAACGCAGCGGCAACACCCTGGTCCTCGGGGCTCCGGGCAGCGGCAAGACACACTGGATCGGCTCGCTCATTGCCCAGGACATCGCCCGTGGGGAGTGCGTGCTCGTCCTCGACCCCAAGGGCGACCGTGATCTTGAGGCCCGGGCCCGCGAGGGAGCGCGGCGCCATGCGCGCCCCTACGCCTACCTTCACCTCGCGCATCCCGAACGTTCGTGCCGCCTCGACGCCCTGGCGGAGGCAACCCGTGTCTCGGAGCTGGCCAGCCGGATCGTCCGGCTTCTCCCGGCCGGCGAGGGGTCGTCGCCGTTCGTGGCCTTCTCCTGGATGGTGCTCGAGGCCATCGGCGAGGGACTGCGCGCCCGGGGCGAGCGGATCACGCTCGCCGCGCTCCACCGACACACACTTGATCGTGGCCGCACTCTCGCCACGGCCCTCCTCGAGGAACGGTTGCGGCCGCGGGGGCGCTTCCCGACGCTCCACGCACCACGCGGCCGGCCGGCCGGCCCGGCGGAAGAGCAAGACAGCTGGCTCGCGAACCTGGTCGGCGCGTACCGCCGCGAGCGGGCAGGGGAGCCCACCCTCGAAAAAATTCTCGCCGTCGCCGAACACGACCCGGGGCACTACGGCAAGATGGTGGCCTCCCTCGTTCCGCTCCTCGGGAGCCTCACGAGCGGCGCCCTGCGCAGCCTGCTCTCGCCCGAGTGCGGCCCCGAAGGCGATCCCCGCCCGGTCTGGGACGCCGACCGCCTGTGCCGGCCCGGCACCGTGACCTACGCCGGGCTCGACACGCTCGGCGACCCGTTTGTCGGCCAGGCCGTCGGGGCCCTTCTCCTCGGCGAACTCGCGGCCCTCGCCGCCCGTCGCTACGCGGACGGCCGGCACCCAACGCCCGTCCAGGTTTACATCGACGAAGCGGGGGAGACGGCCGGGACCGCTCTCATCCAGCTCCTCAACAAGGGGCGCGGCAGCGGGTTCCATCTCACCCTCTGCCTCCAGACCCTCTCCGACCTTGCCGCGCGCCTCGGCGGGGAAGCCCCCGCGCGGGTCGTGCTCGGCAACACCACCCAACTCGTGGTCTTTCGCGTGCGCGACGGCTTCACCCAGCGCTACTGCAGCGAACAGTTCGGCCGCGACGAGGTGCCCGTCGTGCGCATCGGAAAGACGACGACCCGCGGCCGCGACGGTCTCGGCCGGGGGCATCGTTCCGGGGCCCACTCCCGCTCCCTCAGCGGCGAGAGACGCGAGCGTGTCCCCCCCGACATCCTCGGGACGCTCCCGACCGGCCACTTCTTCGCCAGCCTCGCCGCCGGTCGTCTCGTCAAGGGACGGGCCCTCGGGGAGCCAACCCGATGAACCGCGCCGGGGTCCTCTCCGTGCCGCGTCTCTGGGCGGCGGCCTTTCTCGTGACCGCGCTCCTCCTCGCGGCCGACGTCCTCCTCGGCCGGGGCTTTGCCGCCGCCCCCCGGGGGGCGGCGGCGACCCCTGCCGCCCCGTTGCCCGCCGTCCTCCGGCGCCACCTCCGCCGTCTCGGTCCGCCTTTCCCCCTCGTCCTCGCCGCCCTCGTGACCGCGGTTCTCGACGCCGTTCTCGCCCCACCCTCTCAACGCTTTCCCCGCGGAGGTCAGGCCGCCGCCCTCGCCGCGGTCACCGCCTCGGTCGCTCTCCTCGCCCCGGTGTCTTACAGACCGGGGCTCGGATTCCTCTTCCTCGTCGCCCTCGTCGCCCTGCTGCGGCGGATCCGCGGCCGCACCTCCTAACCGCGTCCAAAACGGACGCGTTTCGCCGTGACGAACCCCCCCCGGGCACGGTTCAATGGAGCCCATGGCCCGCTTCCACGCCCCCTTCGCCACCCACCCGGCCTCGCCGGAACTCAACGCCCGGGAGACCCTCAAGGTCCTCCTCCGCCCGATCCTGCCCGCCCTCAAGGACGAGAGCGTGGATGAAGTCGTCGTCAACGCACCCAACGAAATCTACGTCGAGCGCGGGGGAAGGATGACCCGCTGGGACGGGACGCTCACCGCACAGTCCGTACGGAGCAGCCTCATCCTCCTCGCCCGTCTCCACGGTCGGGACGTGCGTGAGGACGGCCCCGAGGCTCTTCTCGATGTCCACCACGGCGCGTGGCGGGTCTCGGGGGTTCTCCATCCCGTCGCCGAACGCGGAGACGCCGTCGCGTTTCGTCGCCGTCCGCGCCGCAAGGCACGGCTCGAGGATTTCTGCCTCGGGGGGCTTCGCGAGAGCCTACCTCCCCCGGCGGATCTTGTCCCGCCGGCGTCCCCGCGCACGCTCGGCGAGGCCCTCACCGACCTCGTCCGTCGCGGCGAGAATCTCCTCATCGCCGGGGGGACTTCGAGCGGCAAGACGAGCCTTCTCAACGCGCTCCTTGCCGCCGTCCCGGACCACGAACGCCTGGTGGTCCTTGAGGATACGGCCGAGCTCGAACTGGATCGCGGTAACTGGATCCGCCTCCTCGCCCACGAGACGCTCGGGGTGGACCTGCGGCTCCTCGTCCGTCAGGCGTTGCGCCTGCGCCCCGACCGGCTCATCCTCGGTGAGACCCGGGGGGCCGAAGCTTTTGATCTCGTTCAGGCGGCGAACACCGGTCACCGCGGCACGATGCTCACGGTCCACGCCAACAGCGCCCGCGAAGCCCTTCACCGCCTGGAAACCCTGGTCCTTACCGCGGCCACCGGCTGGCCGCACGAGGCCATCCGCCGCGCGGTGGCTGCCGCGTTCGGCCACGTCGTCCATCTCGAGAGGCGGGGGGGCGAGAGGCGGGTGCGCGAACTCGTCCGCATCGTTGGGTTCGACGACGGAACGTACCGGCTGGTCCCCTTGCTTGCACCGCGCGGGGCAGCCCCGGACGTGGCCCCCACCCTCATCGCTTCGGAGACCCACCCATGACCGCACGTCGCCTCCCCACACTCCTGACCGCCGGGGTCTTCCCCCTGCTCTTCGCCACCGCCCGGGCCCAAGGCACCTTCTCGAGCGGGGGATTACCCTGGGACGGTGTCCTTGAAACGATCGTCGCCGACCTCCAAGGCCCCACGGCGCGCCTCATCGCCACCATCCTTCTGATCGTTCTCGGGTTCCTCATTGCCTTCGGAGAAGTTCGCGGCTTCTTTTCGCTGTTCATCCGCGTTGCCTTCGGCCTCAGTCTGGTCTTCGCGGTGAGCAGCTGGCTTGCTCTCTTCCGGTTCTGAACCCGTGGGCCAGTCTCCGGGGCGCCGCAGCCCGCTTCATCCCGTCCTGACCGACCCCCTGCTTTTCCTCGGGGCCGAACGTGACCTCGCGCTGGCGCATCTCGTCGTGGCGGTGGGCCTCACCCTTGGCATGCACTGGTATCTTCTGACACCGCTGTGGATCACGAACCATGTTCTCCTCGTGCGGCTCGCGCGCCACGACCCGCAAATGCGTCCGGTCTACCTCCGCTACATCCGACAGACCAACCGCTACGTTCCCTGGGCCGGTGCCCGCCGCCACGGGCTCCGACCGGAGGGATTTGCGCCGGAATCGACGCTGTGCTGAGGATCGCCCCCCGTCCGCGCGAGAGCCGCCCTCTCGGCGAGCTTGTTCCCTGGATGCTCGCGCTTGACCCGAAGCACGTTCTTCTCAAGGACGGCTCGCTCCTGAGCGTTCTCGCCTTCGAGGGCGTCGACTTCTGGACGGGAGAGGAAGGGGCCCGCGACCGGCACGCCGAACGCCTGGGCCGGGCCCTTGAGCTCCTCGGCGAACGGACCGCACTCTGGTGGAACATCGACCGTCGCCCGGCCTCCGTTCCCACACCCTCCGCGGCCGCGCCTCCCGAGACGGTCAGCGCACGCCTCGAGCGTCTCCACGAGGAATCGCTGCGCCACCCCCGCCCCTACCGCAACGTTCACCACCTCGGTGTGATCACCCCACCCGACGCCCCGCTCGGCGCCCCGGGTGGGGGGGAGGGCCTCCGCCGCGGGTGGGCGACGCGCCTCGGGCGCGAGATCCTCGCGCCTCTCGGGCACAGGTCACTTGCCCGCTTCGAGGAGGAAGCGCTCATTGAGCGGATCGCCCGCCACGACACCGAGCTCGCCGTCCTGTGCGATCTTTGTCCCGAGCTTCGCTGGCGACCCCTCGACGGGGACGCGCTCGCGGGCTTCCTCCACGACCGTCTGGAACCCGCGTCCTGCCCCCGGGTTCTCTTGCCTCCCGACGTCTATTTGGACGATGCCCTGGCCGAGTCCTTCCTTGAAACGGGACGGGACACACTCGTCTGGAACGGTCCCCACGGACGCACCCACGGAGTCGTCCTTTCCCTGCGCGGGTGGCCGCGGGGCGGGGAGGGGGCGGCGACCCGTCCGGGATGCCTCGACGAGCTTCTGGCGCTGAGCGGGACACTCAGCCTCTCGGTGGCGTTCCGCCGCATCCCGAAGGCCCTTGCCGAAGCCTGGATCTCCAAGGTCCAACGCCACCATCTTCTCCTCGCCCGGAGCTGGCGCAGTTACCTCCGCGAAGCCCTGACCCGCGAACGCGGCGAAAGCGACCGCCCGCAGCACGACGCCGCCGCCCGCGAAGCCGTCCACGCTCAGGCCAGCCTCGCCTACCAGAACTTCGGGTACCTCAACGCGACGGTGGTCTGCTACGGCCGTGATCCGGAGGAGGCGGAGGCAACGGGCCAGGCCGCCGTCGCCGCTTTCCACCGCGCCGGGATGCTCTGCGTCCGCGAACGCCTGCACGCGCTCGGGGCTTGGGCGGGAACACTTCCGGGGCAGTGGTGGGAACCCGTTCGCTGGTCGCTCGTCGGCACGGCCAACCTGGCCGATCTCGCGCCCACGGCCGGAGAGGACGAAGGCGAGGCTTCGAACCCCTACCTCACACGCCAGCTCGGGCGGGTCGTCCCGGCCCTCGCCACGTTCCGGACCGCGCGCGGGGGACTGACGTGTTTCAACCTCCATGTCGACGCACTGGGCCACACGCTTGTCCTCGGGCCAAGCCGCAGCGGCAAGAGTGTCTTCGTGAACTTCCTGATCGCCGCCTGGCAGAAATACGGCGGCCGAACCTACATTTTCGACCGCGACCACTCCTGCCGCATCCCGACCCTGCTCCAGGGCGGGAGCTACCTCGACCTCGAGGGCGGGGACGAGACCCCGGCGCTCAATCCTCTTGGGCTCCTCGCCGCCGAAGGGAGCCGCCCCTGGCTTCTCCGCTGGCTTCTCGGGCTCCTCGGGATCGATGACCCGGCCCGCGACCCGGAGGCGGAGCGTCGTCTCGGGGAGGCTCTCGACGCTCTCGCGGCCCTCCCCGCGGACCGTCGCCGCCTCCTCACCCTCGCCCAGCTTCTCCCGCGCGCCCTGGCCGCGCAGCTTGGGCCGTGGCTCGAGCGGGGCGCGGCGGGCGGGCTCTTCGATCACGCCGAGGACCGGCTCACATTCGGGACGTTCACCGCGATCGATCTCGGAACGGTGCTCACCCGGTCGGGTCCCGCCGCCTTCCTGCTCGACTACCTCTTTGAACGGATCCGTCTCGATCTCGACGGGCGGCCAACCCTGATCTACGTCGAAGAGGCCTGGGCCGCCCTCGGCGATCCTCTCTTCGCCCCACGGCTCGAGACTTGGTTGCGTACCCTCGCCAAACGCAACGCCTGCCTGATCCTGGCCACCCAGTCGCTCGCGGAGATCGCCCGCAGCCCCGCCGCGGCGGTGCTCCTCGACAACGCCCCGACCCGCGTTCTCCTACCCAATCCCCACGCCCATGCCCAGCAACACCTTTACGGGGATCTTCTCGGGCTCGGGGCGTGCGACATCGAGCGGCTCGCCCACGCCACCCCCCACCGTCACTACTTCGTCCGCACGCCGCGTGGGGGGCACCTTCTCGATGTGCGCTTTCCTTCGGCTCTTCTCGCCTACCTTCGGTCCGACGCCCGCGCCCTCGCCCGCTTCGACGAGGCCCGTCGTGACGGAGAGGACTGGGAAGCCCGTTATCTCGAGACCGTGGACCGTGGACCGTAACCGCGCCCTTCTTCTCATCCTCCCCCTCGCGCTCCTCGCCGTCCCGCCCCGAGCCCACGCGCTCGCCACGGGAAGCACCGTGTTCGATCCCATGAACTTCCTGCGCAACACCACGACCGCCCTCAACTCCATGCGTCAGGTTGAGGCCGAGGCGGAGGCGGTCCTCACCCTCGAACGGGGGCTCCGGGCGCGCCTCGCCGAGTGGCGGTCGTACCCCGCGCAATCGCTCGCCGAGCTCGCGGGCCGTCGTGCTCTCGGGCGTCAGATCCGGGCGTACGACCGTTTCCTGGCCACCCTCCGTCGCACGAGGGGCTCGGTCCACGCGGCCTACCGCCGCCTTCTTGCCATCAACCGGCGCCTCGCCGGAGCGCGGATGAGCTGGAGCGGCTACGAGCGGGCCCTCGGGCGTGGTTTGCGACGCCGCGAGCACGCGGCGGAACACAGCGCCCGCCTCGACCGTCATCTCCTGGCCTCGGTCGCCACCGATTACCAGCACCTTCGCCTGCTCGAGTCGCGCCTCACCGTCTCGGGCTCAATGAAGCAGGAGCTCGAGCTCCTCAACGATCACATGGACAGCCTGAACGCGTCCGATACGGCGGAGCTCGCTCTCCTCGCGCATCACGCCGAGCGGCGCGCACGCGCGCGCAGCCATCACGCCGCCCTCGACCGGGCGCTCCTCGCCCGCTACCGCGGTCTCGAGCGCCGCGACCGTGCCCTTCTCGGGCACCTTCTCGCCGCCACCCGCGACGCCGCCCTTGCGCGACGCCTCGGGCTGAGCCCCCCCGCCCGCGCGTCTCGGCGATGAGCGCCGTCCTTGCCGCCGCCTTCGTGCTCGGTCTGCGGCCCCACGCCGCCGCCGTTCGCGCCCCGACACTCCCTCCCGGAGGAGGCTTGCACCTCGCCGTCGGTCTCCCGCGTCTCCTCTCGGGACTGATCCGTACCACGGGGGCGACCGGCTTCCGTCTCGCGCGGCGGATGCGGCGGCTCGTCCTGGGAGGGGCCCACCCGCTTTTCTACCTCCTCACCTCCCTCATGCTGGTACTCGGCGGACTGGCGATCGCCCTCCATCCCGCGAGCCTCGAGGCCACGGTGGCGTCGGCGGTCCGCTTCGTTCTCCTCTGGGGACTCGTCGCCTGGGTGCTCCACGATTACGGTCCGCTCCTCCACGCCCTCAACGCCGGCTTCGACACGGTGGCCGACACGCTCCTTGCCACCCACGCCCACGGCAGCGGCCTCGCGCTTGCGCCCGTGCGCGTGGCTTCACGGGCTTTTCTCCACGCCGTCGCGGAGCTTTGGCGCGCGCTCCCGCTGCGTCATCTCCCCGCCCTCGGCTGGAACCTCCGCCGGACTGCGGCGGCGCTTTGGGTGGTCCTCCTAGGTTCGCTTCTCGTCGGCCTTGCGCTCGCCGCGATCCTCGTGGCCTGGCTCGGCTTCCTCGGTGTCTACTTCATGGCAGAGGCGCTGACGGCCGTCGCGGTCGCGCTTGGACCTCTTCTGATCGTCTGTCTGCTCGTGCCGTACCTCGCCGAGCTGGCCCACGGGTGGTTCCGTTTCCTCTTCGGAGTCGGCTTCTACAAAATCGTCGCCGCGGTCACCGTCGCTCTCATCGTCCCCGTGCTCACCTTTGCGCTCCACGAAACCGTGGTCATGGGGCGCCGCAATCTTGTCCACGGCCACGGCCCGGTCCAAGCGCTCGTCGCGCCGCTTTCGCTCCTTCTCTACGACTGCGCCGTGCTCCTCGCCGTGGGCTTCATCCTCCTCCTGTTGCGCCAGATCCCCTCGATCGTCCAACACCTCCTCTCGGGGAGGGGGTCGAGCGGCCAGGGCGTGTGGAGCGGAGGAGCGCGCCTCGCGGGAAGCGCCGCCGCCTGGCTGGCGGGCTGAACCCGTGAGCGCGTCCCCGGACCCGCGACCGGACGGGCGCCTCCCGCTCGTGGCACGCACGTTCGGAAGAGAACTCCGTCGCCGCTGGCGGGCCCGTCCTCTCGCCGTCCTTCTTGGAGGGGGGGCCACCGTGACCTACCTCTTCCGACTTCTCCTTCTCGGTTTTCTCCGTCTGTGACCGCCCCGCCCGCCCCCCCGCCGAGCCCCCCGCACGCTCGCCTCGGTCCGGAAGTGGCCGCCCGCCACTTCGAGCGGTACGGGGCCGTTCTCGTCACCCGCAACCGGCTTTTCGTCCTCACCCTCGTGCAGGCGCTTGCGCTCGTGTTTCTCGCCTGGTCGGCCTTGGCACGCCCGCCCACGGTGCGGTACCGGCCCTACGTTGTCGTGGCCCGCCCGTCCGGGCGCACGACCCTCATCCCGGCCCGTCCCGCGCGCCGTGTCCGCGCGGTGGTGCTTCGCTACTTTCTCGCCCGCTGGGCGGTCCGCCTCCTTACGCTCGACGCCGGTCTCACAACCCGGGACCTCACCCGGGACTACCGCCTCGCGCGGGGGGCCGCGGTCGGAGAATTCCGGGCCTGGGCCGTGCGCACCGCCCCGCTCACACGTCTGGCCAAGGATCCCGCGCTCGTTCGTGCGGTCCGTCTTCGCGCGCTCACGCTCCTCCCCCATCGGGTCGCCATTCTCCGCCTGAAGACGGTCACCCGCCCGGACGGCACGGGCCGGGCGCACCGCGCGGGCTGGCTCCTCACGCTCAACTACGCGCTCGCCCGCCCGCGGCACCGGCGCACGCTTCTGCTCGATCCTCTCGGTCTCTATGTCACCAATTTCACGCTCGAGAAGACGCTCTGAAGCGGGCCGCGGAGCCCTTCTTCTTCTGTGCGTCCTCCTCGCGCCCGCGTCCGCGCACGGGCGCGGCACGTCGGGGGCGGCGGCCGCAGGAGCGCGGGTTGCCGTCTACCGCTACCGCCCCGACCGGATCTACACGGTCCGCGCCCTCGCCGGTGCCGTCACCGACATCGCCCTCGCTCCGGGGGAACGCCCGCTCACCTTCGCGCTCGGAGACACCGTACGCTGGATCGTCGCCCGCGACGCCGACGACATTTTCGTCAAGCCCGTGCGGGCGGGGCTCTTCACTTCGGCGACGCTGGTCACCAACAAACGCCGCTACGAACTCCTCCTGAGAAGCGTTTCTCGAGGTGCCCGCTGGGACCAGGAGGTACGCTGGCGGACACCACGCCCCCTCGTGGTGTTCCATCACCCGGCCCCCCCGCCGGCTCCTCCCGCCGCACGCCCGCGGCCTCCGCGTGTCGACACACGGTTCGTGATCCGCGGTCGGGCCCGCTGGCGCCCGCGTGAAGTCTACGCCCTTGGACGACGGACCTACTTTGTCTTCCACCGGCACGCGGCCACACTTCCGGCGCTCTTTCTCATCACGCACGGCCGGGCGGTTCTCGTCAACTACACCGTCGCCGGACGGACGATCGTCTATCCGGGACTCTTCCGACGCGCCGTGCTCGTTCTCGGCCGGCGCCGCGTGCGGGTGCGGCGCCGGCCATGAACCTCCCGGAAGACGATCCGCGCCCCCCGGTGAGCCGCCGCCTGCACTGGTGGGCGCTTGCCCTCGTGCTCCTTGCTCTCGTTGTGGCGACGCTCGCCGAAGGGGGCCTCGGTCGGGTGGTGCGCGGGAGACACACGGCGCGGGCGCGCTCCGTCCTCCACGGACTCGCCCGCCCCTCGGTCAAGGGCCTTCTCCGCCGCCTCGAACGCCCCCTTGCCACCCGGCGCACGCCCCCACCTGTCCCACGTCCACGAAAGGTACCGTCCCCGCCTCGGGACATGCACCGAAGACGGGAGACGGCGAGACACGGGCGGCGGCGGGCGCTTCCCGGCGTGCGGGCCCAAGCGCGGGCGGCACCGATCCTCGCCTTTGGGGCGGGCACCCCGTTTGCCCCCACCGGCGCCTCCTTCGGGGGGGGGAGGCACGAGCCTGTCGGCGGGGGAACGGGAGCACTTTCCCCCCTCCCGATTCCTCGTCCGGCGGGCCTCTGGCCGACAGGAAATGCCCTTGCTTTGCCCCCGCAAGCCAGGCAAGAGGACGCGCGACGCTTGAGTGCGCGCGGGGTGCGTTACCGTCCACCGCCCCACGGTCACGTGCTTCTCCCCGGGACCGTCATTCCCGCCGTCCTTCTCACGCGTCTCGTGAGCGACCTCCCGGGCCTCGTCGAGGCGCGGACGAGCCGTGCGGTCTACGGCAGCGTGCACGAGCGCACGCTCCTCATCCCCCCGGGATCCGTCCTCGTCGGGCGCTACGGCGAAACGGTCCGGGCCGGCCAACGGCGCATCTTCGTGAGCTTTGGACGCATCGAAACCCCCGACGGGGCGACCGTTCGTCTCCCGGGGATGGAAGCCGCGGGCAACCGCGGCGGAGCGGGGCTCCACGACCTCGTGCGCACGCATTTCTGGCGCATGTTCGGCTCCTCGTTCCTCATCGCGGGACTCGGGGCCGCCCTTCCCGGGAACACGAACCAGGTCCTGGTTCTCCCGTCCGGGGCGCCACTGGTCGCGGGAACCGTGGCGGGGGAGGCCCTCGACCAGACAACCCAGGCGCTTCTCGCCCGGGACCAGAATCTCCCGCCCACCATCATCATCCGGCGCGGGACGCGCTTTGACGTCCTGGTTGCCCGGACGATCCGCTTCCCCTCTCCTGCCCCCCCGGGTGGACACCACAAGCGGAAGGGGAGCGGATGGTAAAATCACGGGCGAGGGCGACGGAGAGGTACCGAAGCGGTCATAACGGCGCCGACTCGAAATCGGATGGGCGGTCAAACGCCACGTGGGTTCGAATCCCACCCTCTCCGCCACTTGAGCACGGAACTACGGGCGCCGTGCGCAGCTGCCTTGACGCTGCCCACCTCGGCAAGCGTCTGAAGCAGATGGCTCTCGCGCCGATGATGCGGACCTCGTGGCCAGCCACCTCGACGCGGTGGATGAGCGCGCCGAGACGTGTGCGGCGATAGCCACCGCCTTCGATCCCGGTCCGCTCCCGTGCCACCCGGACGAACCCCTGGGTCGTCTGCGGTGTGATTGATTGCTGGCTTGAATGGCACTCGTTCCGAGGCCCACCACGACCCGCCAGAAAGCACGCCAAAACATCAAGTTGCACGGACACCCGCAGAAGCAGAGGGCTTAACCGAGCGCCATTCGGCCATACACCAGATTCGAGTTTAACTCCCAGCTCGTCGTCCGCATTGTAGATCGCCGTCATCCTCTACAATTGCTTGTTCTCTATGAGATGAAGCACTACGGTCAACACGAATAGAGCTGCACCAGCACACATCAAACCATACAGAGCGTAGTGCTCTGCAGAAGTGAGATATACAACTGACCCATGCGTATTCAAAGGGTAGGTCCTTCCATTTCGCGGATCGGGGACTGTCGGCTCGTGAGCGTCAAAGTACATCCAGAGAAATGAGGACGAGAACCAGAAACAGAGAGAGAGAGCACTCCTGATATGACCTTAGGCATGTTCAGTCTTCCACGAGTGGTATCTGTGCCAAGAGCCATCACAATGGCTTGATCCACGTGTACGTCACTCCGGCCGTTCCAGAGACTGGAGTTCCACCTCCACCTCCAATAAAGAAGTTGCCCCCGGTGACGTTTTGACCGTATGA
>JAKAQQ010000204.1 GCA_021819635.1 Pseudomonadota bacterium | reverse complement strand
TCGTTGTTTCGGGGGTCGGCCCGGTGACAGGGGCCCGGATTTCGGGCGACGGATCCACCGCCCTTCCGGGGCGGGATTCTTAAGGCCCCATCCTAGCACAGCGGTCCGGAGTCGGCAAAATCAGCCCGTATAATGCGCGGATGCCCGAGCTCGATTTCGTCCAGCGCCTTGCCATCTGGGTCCTTCCGGTGCTCTTCGCCGTGACGCTCCACGAGGTGGCCCACGGTCTTGCGGCCCGCCGTCTCGGGGACCGCACCGCCGAAATGCTCGGGCGCCTCAGCCTCAACCCCTTGCGCCACATCGATCCCATCGGGACGATCGTGGTGCCGCTTGTCCTCATGCTGCTTCCTTTCGGCATCATCTTCGGCTGGGCCAAGCCGGTGCCGGTCAACCCGCACAACTTCCACGATCCGCGCCGCGGCATGGCGTACGTGGGGATCGCGGGGCCGCTCGCCAACCTCCTCATGCTTCTCGCTTGGGTCGTCGTCGTGCGCCTGGGCACGTTCGTCGCCCCCGCCGCGGCGTTCTGGGGCGGGGTGCTCGTGCTCACGGGCGTGGCCGGGATCCTGATCAACGCCGTCCTCATGCTGTTCAATCTCGTTCCGATCCCGCCGCTCGACGGAAGCCGCGTTCTCGCCGGCGTGGCCGGTCCATCCACCGCCCGCGTTCTCGCCCGGATCGAGCCCTACGGGCTCTTGATCGTCGTGGTTCTCCTCATCAGCGGCGTGTTCCAGACCGTCCTCGCCCCGCTCTTCGGCGGACTCTTGGCCGTGGTCCGTCCCCTCACGGGCCTTCCCGTCTCCGCGCTTCTTGCGGCGGCCCAGACGCTCCACTTCTGACGTGCCACCAGACGACGCCCCCCTGCCGCTCCCTTCCCCCGGGCCCGTCGTCTCAGGCATGCGCCCGACCGGGGCTCTGCACCTCGGGCACTACCACGGCGTTCTCCGTAACTGGGTGGCGCTGGCCCAAGACCACGACTGCCTGTATTTCGTCGCCGATTGGCACGCGCTGACCACGCGCCTCGATCGCCCGGAGGAACTCGCCCACCACACGCGCGAGATGGTGATCGACTGGATCGCCGTCGGGCTCGACCCCACCCGCGTGACCCTCTTCGTCCAGTCGCGGGTTCCGGCCCACGCGGAGCTGCATCTCCTCCTCTCCATGATCGTGCCCGTGGGTTGGCTCGAGAGGGTCCCCACCTACAAGGAACTCCGCCAGGCCGCGACCGGTGAGGAGACGCTGTCGTACGGATTCCTGGGTTACCCCGTGCTCATGAGCGCCGACGTCCTCCTCTACGGGGCGGCCGGCGTTCCGGTGGGCGAAGACCAGCTGGCGCATCTTGAGTTAACCCGCGAGATCGCCCGTCGTTTCAACGATCTTTACGGTCGCGGTCCGGCGTTTGCGGCCGACCTCGAACGGGCGCTCGGCCGCCTTGATCCGGCGGAACGGCACGGGTACGACGGGCTCTTGCGAGCGTACCGCGAGCGGGGGGAAGAAGAGGCCCTCACGCGGCTCGAGGCGCTTCTCGCCGCCGTCGCCGGCCTGGGCGGCGACGGCCGTGCCGTGCTCGCCGCCGCCGCGCGCGGAACGGGGCGGACGATCCTGCGCGAGCCACGACCGTTGCTGACGCCGACCCCGCGACTGCCCGGCCTGGACGGCCGCAAGATGTCCAAGTCCTACGGCAACACGATCACGTTGCGCGACGATCCGTCGGCGGTCTGGGAGAAACTGCGGACGATGGTGACCGACCCGGCCCGTGTGCGGCGGACCGATCCCGGGGACCCCGAGAAATGCCCCGTCTGGGCGTGGCACCTCGTGTACAGCGACGCGCCGACCCGAGACTGGGTCGATCGTGGGTGCCGCACCGCCGGAATCGGCTGCCTTGACTGCAAGAAAAAACTCTTGGAGCCCATCCTCCGGGATCTCGAGCCGATTCGCGCCCGCGCGCAGCAGCTCGCCGCCCGGCCGGGCGAGGTCGAAGACATTCTGGAAGAAGGGGGGCGCCGCGCGCGCGCCCGGGCCGAGCCCGTGCTCGAAACCGTGCGCGGCTGCCTCGGTCTGCGTCGCCGCGGAGGCGGCTAGTCCGGCGTGTACGACCTTCAGGAGACCCCACCCCCGGCCGTCGTCTGCGGCGAACCGTGGCCCACGCTGCCCGAGGACCTCTACATCCCCCCGGCCGCCCTCCAGCTCGTTCTCGAGAGCTTCAGCGGCCCCTTCGATCTCCTGTGGTACCTCATCCGTCGCCACAACATCGACATCCTGGACATCCCCATCGCGCAGGTGACGCGTCAGTACCTCGCCTACATCGATCTCATGCGGGAACTGCGCATCGAGCTTGCCGCCGAATATCTTCTCATGGCGGCCGTGTTGGCGGACATCAAGTCGCGGATGCTCTTGCCCCGCCCGCCCCCCGCCACCGGGGAGGACGAGACCGAAGAGGATCCCCGCGCCGAGCTCGTCCGCCGCCTGCGTGCCTACGAGGTGGTGCGCCGAGCGGCCCTTGCGCTCGACGAACGGCCGCGGCTTGAACGGGATCTCTGGCCGGGGACGGTGGCCGTGCCCGAGGAGGCCCGGCGTCGGCCTCCGCCCGCGGTCCCGCTGGCCGCGCTCGTGGCGGCCATGGCGGCTCTTCTTGCCGAAAATCGCCTGCGTACCCATCACCGCGTGCGGCGCGACCCGCTGTCCGTCCGTGCGCGCATGAGCCAGCTGCTCGAGCGTCTCGGCGAGGGCGCGACGCGCCGTCTCGAGGAACTCGTCGATCCCGCCGAGGGTCGCCCGGGACTGATCGTGACGCTTCTCGCGATTCTCGAACTCGTTCACGAAGGGGCCCTCGACATCGTCCAGCGTGAACTCTACGGCCCCGTCTATCTGCGGCTCCCGCCTCCGGACGGGGACCCCGTTCCTTCCCCGGAGAGCTCCCCCGCATGACCGCGCTTCCGCCCCTCGAGGTTCTTGTCGAAACGGCGCTTCTCGCCGCCGGTCGCC
>JAKAQQ010000203.1 GCA_021819635.1 Pseudomonadota bacterium | reverse complement strand
TAACTGTTTTCGAAAAAGTTCCACTGAAACAAGCTCTTACGCCAAGGGAGGCAAATCCAGAAATCCACGCCCCCGCTACCCAATTGAATTTGTTCGAGTTTTAAACCGGACGCTATTGATTGCCAACGTGTTTTTTCTGGGCACGCCCACGCGCTGCATCCTGCGTGCAGCCGAGACCGGATCCACACGGCTTGTCCTTTGGCTGTTTCCAATCCCCCCTTCAGCCTCATTGCGCAATTGGAAAGCACGTTGACATCCCCCCCGGCATGAATGCCGGAGATTCCTACGGCGCTCAGGCGCGGTATCGGCCGCCCCGGAGTCGCTTCGGCGGGTTCCTGCTTCCTGGGGGTAGGCTTGTGACGCAGGGCATCCAGTACCGACAACCTCTCCACAGGCTTCACGTCACGCCCGCCCGGCGGTAGGTCCTTCGACGGGGCAAGTGGATGGCACGTTCATCGTCCGCGCGATCCTTCCCCACCCTGAACGGCGGGGCTTGCCGCGCACGCCGGTCAGCGGCGGGCCGCGGGCTCTTCCCCGGTGAGCCGGAGCGTCAGACGGTGGTTGAGCGCACGCAGGCGTTCCAGGGCGATGCCGCCGTCGGCTCCGCCGGCGCGCTCCTGAAGTTCAATGTGCTCGTGGGCGAGGTTGAGCGCGACCGCGACGGCGATGCGGTCGAGACCCACGAGCCCCTCGCGGCGGGCTTCCTGCATCCGGGCCTCGAGGAATCCCGCCGCGCGCAGCACGCCCGAGCCCTCGCCCGGGGGGCAGGCGATCTGGAACTCGCGGTCGAGGAGCCGCACCCGAACGCTGTCCGGGCCCGCGTTCACGCCCCTTCCTCGAGCGTGCGCAGGCGCGCGATCAGCGACTCGACACGCCGCCGGGCCTCGTCGCCACGTCCGATGAGGTGGGCGCGCTCCTCGCCGAGTTCTTCGAGACGCGTGCGCAGGGCCTCGTTCTCGATCGCGAGGCGGTCGAGGCGTGCGAGAAGCTCCGTGACATGGGTCTCGAGGCGTGCGATTTCTTCGTCCCAGGACGACACGGAGGTCCCCCCACGTCGGCAACGCTCTCACTATACGGGAGCCTTCGGGCGACGGCAAGCCGCGGCGCCCGCGCCCGGCCGGGCACGGGGGGGCGCTGCGCTACAATCGGCCGTTGGTGCGGCACGACGCACCCGCCCGGAGAGCCGACGTGATGGATCCTGCCGAACGACGCGACTGCGCCCGCCGTCGGCGCGCGCTCCTGCGCCTCATGGGTCCGGGCAGCCTCGCCCTTCTTCCCGCCGCCCGCACGGTCTTTCGCAACCGCGACGTGGCTTACCCTTTTCGCCAGGACAGCGATTTCGCCTACCTCACCGGCTTCCCCGAACCCGACGCCCTCGCCGTCTTCGTGCCCGGTCGCCGGGAAGGGTCCTTTCTGCTGTTCTGCCGGCCGCGCGACCGCGTGCAGGAACTCTGGCACGGGCGGCGCATCGGCCCCGAGGGGGCGCGGCGTGAGTACGGGGCCGACGAGGCCTTCGCACTGAGCGAGCTCGAGACGGTCGTCCTTCGCCTTCTGGAAGGGGCGCGGACGCTCTACTACCACCTCGGTCGCCACGAGGGCGACGACCGCCAGGTCCTCGGCTGGATCGCCCGACTGCGCGAGCGCGTGCGGGCGGGGGTGCGTCCCCCGGCTGAGATTCGCGATCTCGCGGAGCCGCTTCACGAGCTTCGCCTCACGAAGAGCCCGCACGAGATCACGCTCATGCGGCGGGCGGCGCGTCTCAGCGTCGAGGCCCACCGTCGGGCCATGTCCGTGGCCAGGCCCGGGGTGAGCGAGCAGGCGGTCGCCGCCGAGGTACGCGCGGTCTTCGACCGTGACGGGGCCACGGAGGCGTACGGCACGATTGCCGGCGGCGGGGCGAACGCCTGCATCCTCCACTACACCGACAACGCCGATCCCCTGCGTGCGGGCACCTGCCTGCTGCTCGACGCCGGGGCGGAGTGGCGCGGCTACGCCGCCGACATCACCACGACCTTCCCCGTCGACGGCCGCTTCACCCCCGAGGCGAGGGCGGTCTACGAGGTTGTCCTCGAGGCCCAGAGGAAAGCGATCGCCTGCGCCCGCGTCGGCCGGAACTGGAACGAACTCCACGAGACGACCGTGCGGGTCATCACGGCCGGGCTCGTGCGCCTCGGGATCCTGCGCGGGAAGCCTTCCGATCTGGTCCGCCAGGAGGCGTACCGCCCCTACTACATGCACCGCTCCGGGCACTGGCTGGGGCGCGACGTGCACGACGTCGGGGCCTACAAGATCGACGGCGCCTGGCGCGAGCTCGAACCCGGCATGGTGCTCACGGTTGAGCCCGGACTTTATTTTCCGCCGCACGACCGGCGCGTTCCGCGCGGCTTCCGCGGCCTCGGCGTGCGCATCGAGGACGACGTGCTCGTGACCGCGGCGGGCCCCCAGGTGCTCACCGCCGGTCTCCCGCGCACGCCGGCCGAAATCGAGTCCGCGATGGGGGCGGGGTGAGGGAGACGGCGGAGATCGTGGTGGCCGGCGGGGGGCCGGTCGGGCTCCTCGCCGCCCACGCCTTCGCCCGGACGGGCGCCCCGGCCCTGATTCTTGAAGCGCGTCCGTCCGACGCGCGGCCACGGGAGAGCGACCTTCGCCAGATCGTTCTCGCCGAGCGCGCGCGGCGGCTTCTCGTCACCCTCGGGCTCTGGTCCGCCGTCGCGCCCCACGCCGCCCCCGTACGCCGGGTCGTGGTCCGCGCCCCGCGACTGGGTCCGCCCCTCGTTCTCGACGCCGCCGAGCACGGCCTCGAGGCCCTCGGTTGGACGCTCGGCTACGACGCCCTTGTCCGCGCCCTTCGCGGGGCCGTCGCCCAGAATCCCCGGGTGTCCCTCCGCTCGGGGACGCGGCTTCTTGCCGCGGCGGACGGGCCCTCGGCGCTCGAACTCCGCCTCGCCGGGGCGGAGGGGGAGGAGAGCCTGGAGGCCGGGCTCCTCATCGCCG
>JAKAQQ010000202.1 GCA_021819635.1 Pseudomonadota bacterium | reverse complement strand
GGCGTGGGGGTAGCGGTTGTTGCCTCGGTGGGGCTCATGCGGTCCACGCCTCGTCGGTCGGCGGAGGGGGGCGAACGCCCGCGCCGCGGAGACCGGGCTGGAGAGTGCGCTCGTGCCTGCGAATCATCATACGGCGTGGTTTCCCCATGGCTTGAACGCCCGCGCCCCCGCCCCCACGCGGGGCGCATCCCGGGGGTGTTTTTGGGGGGTATCGGGCGTATCATGGGCTTGGACGATCGGAGGAAATCCCAGAGCCATGGCCCAGACACGCAAGACAATCGCCTGGATCGTGGGCGCCAGCAGCGGGATCGGCGCCGCCCTCGCTCTTGAACTCGCACGCCACGACTGGCGGGTTGCCCTGAGCGGCCGGCGTACGGAATTCCTGGAAGAGGTCCACAAGCGTCTCCCGGATCCCGCGCTGGGCCTGGTGCTGCCCCTCGACGTCCTGCGCCTCGACACCTTCGAAGAGGCGGCCGAACGCCTCTGGCGTGCTTGGGGCCCTCCCGACGTCGTTTTTCTCAACGCCGGGATCTACGAGCCCCTGCGGGATCTCCGCATCGATCCGGAGGAATTCCGTCGCGTCTGGGAGGTGAACTACATGGGGGTGGTCAACGGGCTGGCCGTCCTCGTTCCGCGCATGGCCCAGGCCGTCGAGATCCGCCGTCGGCAGATCTTCGTGACGGCGAGTCTGGCCGGCTTCCGCGGGTTGCCTCAGGCCGAGGCCTACGGACCGACGAAGGCCGCCCTCATTAACCTCGCGGAGGCCCTCCGCGGGCGGTTGGAGCAGCAGGGTGTCGAGATCCGCGTCATTGCCCCCGGTTTCGTCGCTACCCCCATGACCGCCCGCAACCGCTTCCCGATGCCTTTCCTCATCAGCGCCGAGGACGCCGCGCGGCGGATCCGCCTTGCCCTCGACGGACACCGGTTTCTCGTCGCTTTCCCCCGGCCCATGAGCCTCATCGTCCGCAGTCTCCGTTTCTTCCCGGATCGCCTCTACTTTGCTCTCCTCCGCCGTCTTGGCGCGGGGGTGCGATCCTCCCCCCCCTCACGGTGATCGGCATGCTCTACCCTGAACTCTTTCAGCGGCTTGAAGCCGCCCGCTGGTCGCTTGCCGACGACGTTCCCTGGGACACGCACGTCCCCGCCCTTCTCAGCGACGAACAGGCGGCGACCGTCAAGATGAACGCGATCACCGAGTGGGCGGCCCTCCCGGCCACCGAGATGTTCCTTCGGGACAACGCCGACGACAGCGACTTCTCGGCCTTCATGTCAATCTGGTTCTACGAGGAACAGAAGCACGCCCTGGCGCTCATGGAGTACCTGCGCCGTTTCCGCTCCGCCTTTGCCCCGACCGAGGAAGAACTCCACGCCGTCCGCTTTGTCTTCGACCCCGCCCCCGCCCACGAGACCCTGATGCTCCATTACTGCGGGGAAGTGCGCCTCACCGGTTGGTACCGGCGGGCGGCGGAGTGGCACACCGAGCCGGTGATCCGCCGCATCTACGAACTTCTCGCCGGGGACGAGGCCCGCCACGCGGGCTGCTACATGCAGTACATGAAACGGGCCATCGACCGCTTCGGCGACCGCGCCCGCCTGGCCTTTGCCAAGATTGGCACCCTCATGATCAGCCGCAAGACGGGGCGGGCCATGCACCCGACCAACCTCCACGTCTCCCGCGACCGCTTCCCGAACGACACCGTCCAGAGCCGTCTTCCGGAGCCGGAATGGATGGAGCGGTGGCTCGACCGTCAGATCCGTTTTGACGAATCGCACGAAGACCACGTGGGGCAAAGCATCCTGCGGAAGCTCGAAGGACTCTTCGGCGTGACGTTCCCGGATCTTCACGCCCTGCGCCGCTATCGCAAGGAAGTCGAAGCGCGTTTGGTCCCGAACGGGGCCTGAGCCTTCATATTGCTGGGTCTCACGGATTGGCGGCGCATTTGTCAACAAATGTTGACAGCGATTGTCTCCCCCTGTTGACAGAAAAACCTCTCTACGTCGTTGACGGAACAGGCGGTCGCTGATAGCCTTGAGGGAAGGTGGGTGAGGCCGCCGGGCAGGGAAGCGTGGAGTTCACCAAGGTGACTCGGGGACGAAGAGCAACGGGGTGGCCTCAACCCATCAAAACGCGTCCGTGACGGGAGGTTTTTTTGCCGCCCGAGGCGGAGGCAGGGGTGGTCTCGGGGCGGCACGAGCCTTGGGCCTGCGGGCGTGACGGTTTCTGACCGGCGCCGGCGGCGAGTTTCTCGCACCTCACCGACGTGCGTTGGGGCCACCGGCCCCGTGACAGCAACAAACCGCATGAGGTTCTGCACCATATGTCTCCATTCCGCTCTACCCGTGGTTGGGCCGGACGGGAGGTGACGTTCGCTCTTCTGGCGACCGTCTTCCTTGCCCTTCCGTTTGCCCGCGCCACGCTTCTTCATGGCAATGTCCCCAAGATTCTCGCCCGATCGCAGTGGGTTTCTTCCCACAACGTTCTTGCGACGATCCCGGTGACGGTGGCGCTCAAGCTCCGTCATCCGCACGCCCTCGACGCGTTCCTGCGCGCGGTGCGCGATCCTTCGAGCTCGCTCTACCACCAGTTCCTGACGCCTCAGGAGTTCACCCACCTTTACGGGCCGAGCCGCGCGACGGTGACTCGGGTGGAAGACTACCTGCGTTCGCAGGGCTTCACCGTGACGGGCGTCTCGCGTAACCGCATGCTGGTGCGCACGAGCGCGCCCACCGCGGTTGTCGAGCGGGCGTTTTCGGTGAGCATCGCGGACTACGTCCACGGCCCGATGCGGTTTTACGCCGCTTCGAGCGACCCCCGCCTTCCCGCGGCGATCGCGGCCGATGTGCAGGCGGTGCTCGGACTCAACGACGCGCCTCTCTTCCGCCCCATGCTGGTTGCGAACCGCCGGGTGACGGCGCAGTCCACCCCCTCCGGCTACTCGCCCGAGCAGATTGCCACCGCCTACAACTGGCCGTCGATCACCAGCACCCAGAACGGTT
>JAKAQQ010000201.1 GCA_021819635.1 Pseudomonadota bacterium | reverse complement strand
GCTTCGGGGCTCGCGGCGGGCAAGGGCGTCGTGATCGTCGGCAGCGCCGAGGAGGCGCGCTCCGCCCTCGCCACCCTCGTCCGTCTCCCGGGTGCCCGCGAGGGGATCCTGGCCGAGACCTTTCTTCGCGGGGAGGAACTGAGCTACTTCGTCCTCGCCCACGGCACACGCTACCTCACGCTGCCCGCCGCCCGGGATCACAAGCGCCTCGACGACGGCGACCGGGGTCCCAACACCGGGGGGATGGGGGCCTACAGCCCGCCCCCCCTCGCGAGGGAACTCGACAGCCGCATCCAGGAGACGATCGTCCGGCCCACGCTCGAGGGGCTCGCCGCCGAGGGCACCCCCTACACGGGTGTTCTCTACTTCGGGCTCATGATCGATCCCCGAGGGCAGCCTTACGTCCTCGAGTACAACTGCCGCTTCGGCGATCCCGAGGCGCAGGTCGTCCTCCCCCGCCTCGGTGGCAGTGCCTTTGCCCTCTTCCACGCGGTCGCCCGGGGCGAGATTCCATCCCGTCTCGACGTTCGGGACGAAGCCCTGGTGGGCGTCGTGATCGCCGCCCCGCGCTACCCCGAGGCCGGCGACGACGGATCCCCCCTCGAGGGCCTCGAGGAAGCGGGGGCGGAGGCGCTCGTGTTCCACGCCGGCACACGACGCGTGGGCGGGCGGGTGCTCACCGCCGGAGGGCGCCTCCTCTGCGTTTGCGGACGGGGCAAGGATCTGGCGGAAGCGCGCCGCCGCGCCTACACCGCCGTCGGGCGCCTGCGCCTTCCGCCCGGAGCGCGCCTGCGTCGGGACATCGCCCGGGACGCCTGAAAAGACCGCGGGCCGTTGACCTGAAGGGCGACGGCCATAACGGCTACACTTGGGCCCCCGACCGAGCGGAGCCCGGACGATGGGCCAGAACTCTTCCCAGGCGGCACGCCGCTCCTCAACGCTTTCGGTGAACGACGCGCGCGTGGTGCCCGTCGGGACCGCGCGGCTCGACGAGGCCTGGCGTGTCCTTCGCCACCTTCGCCCCGGACTCGAACGGCGGCGGCTCGCGGACGCCCTGCGACGAGGCGGGCGCGCCTACCGGCTTGGCTACCGCCTACGCGGACTCGAGGTCCGGGGTCGGCTCGTCGCTCTGGCGGGAGGACGCCCGCTCGTCACCCTCGCACGCGGGCCACACCTGCACATCGACGATTTCGTCGTCGTCCCCGCCTGGCGAGGGCGGGGGGCCGGACGGCGGCTTCTCGAAGCGCTCGAGGAGCACGCCCGAAAGCGGGGGCTCGCGGCCGTGCATCTCGACAGCTTTCTCGACGCTCTGGGGTTTTACGAGGCCCTGGGCTTCACGGCCCTGCCGTGCCGGGCCGTGCGCAAGAAACTCACCCCCCCGCCGCGCGCCACCCGCCGCGGGTCCTAGCGGCGCATGGCCTCGAAGAACGCGGTGTTGGTCTTGCTGTCGCGGAGCTTCGACAGCAGGAACTCGATCGCCTGGACTTCGTCCATCGGGTGGAGAAGCTGGCGCAGGATCCACATCTTCTGGAGCTCTTCGGGCGAGACGAGAATTTCTTCCTTGCGTGTGCCCGAGCGGTTGATGTTGATGGCCGGAAAAATGCGCTTTTCCGCGATCCGGCGATCGAGATGGATTTCGGAGTTGCCCGTTCCTTTGAACTCCTCGTAAATCACGTCATCCATGCGCGAGCCGGTGTCGATGAGGGCGGTGGCGACGATGGTGAGGCTTCCGCCTTCCTCGATGTTGCGCGCCGAACCGAAGATCCGCTTCGGGCGCTGGAGCGCGCCGGCGTCGACCCCGCCCGTGAGCACCTTGCCCGAGGACGGCGCGACGGTGTTGTAGGCCCGCGCGAGTCGCGTGATCGAGTCGAGCAGCACGACGACATCGTGCTTGTGTTCGACCAGGCGCTTGGCCTTCTCGATCACGATCTCGGCGACCTGCACGTGGCGGGTGGCGGGCTCGTCGAAGGTGCTCGAGACCACCTCGCCGCGGACCGAGCGGCTCATCTCGGTGACCTCTTCGGGCCGCTCGTCGATGAGAAGCACGATGAGATAAGCGTCGGGGTGGTTGGCGGTGATCGACTGCGCGATGTTCTGCAGCATCATCGTCTTGCCGGCCTTCGGCGGCGAGACGATGAGGGCGCGCTGACCCTTGCCGATCGGGGCGATCATGTCGATCACCCGGGCCGTGAGGTCCTCGGTGCTCCCCGTTCCCTGCTCCATCCGGAAGCGCTCCTTGGGGAACAGGGGCGTGAGGTTCTCGAAGAGGATCTTGCGCTGCGCGACCTCGGGCGGTCCGAAATTAATGGCGTCGACCTTGGCGAGCGCGAAATAACGCTCGCCCTCCTTGGGCGGGCGAACCCGGCCGGAGACCGTATCGCCCGTACGCAGGTTGAAACGCCGGACCTGACTCGTCGAGACGAAGATGTCGTCGGGCCCGGCCAGATAGGAACTGTCGGCGGTGCGCAGGAACCCGTAGCCTTCGGCCATGAGGTCGAGCACGCCGTCGCTCGCCACATCGAACCCTTGGCGGGCCTTGGCCTTGAGGATCGAGAAGACAACGTCCTGCTTGCGGCTGCGCGCCGTACCCTCCACGCCGAGCTCCTCCGCCATCGCGAGGAGTTCGCGCGGCGGCATCCGTTTGAGATCGTTGAGATGAAGGACCGGCCGGGGGTGGGCGGGGTCGCCCGTCTCGAGCGGTTCTTCCTCGAGCGGTTCGTCGTGGAAGGCCCCGTTGTCCTCGTGGCGGGGCAGGGCATTCGGATTGCGGGGACCGCGACGGCGGGGGTATCTCATAGGTTGATGTCCAGGAAAGCTTGAAGTTGCCGCTGGCTGAGAGCGCCGATCTTGGTGCCGTAGACCTTGCCGTCCTTGAACAGCATGAGAGTCGGGATGCTGCGTACACCGTAGGTGCTCGGCGTCTGGGGGTTGTCGTCGACGTTGAGCTTGAGGACCTTGAGACGCCCCGCGTAGGCACGGGAGATCTCGTCGACGACGGGGCCGACCGCACGGCAGGGA
>JAKAQQ010000200.1 GCA_021819635.1 Pseudomonadota bacterium | reverse complement strand
GTCGATGAAGAGAAGGACGTCGCGCCCCTCGTCGCGGAAATGCTCGGCCATGGTGAGCCCGGTGAGCGCCACGCGCAGGCGGTTGCCCGGCGGCTCGTTCATCTGTCCGTAGACGAGCGCGACCTTGTCAAGCACTTTCGATTCCTTCATTTCGTGGTAGAAGTCGTTGCCCTCGCGGGTGCGCTCCCCAACGCCGGCAAAGACCGAGTAGCCGGAATGCTCGATGGCGATGTTGCGGATCAGTTCCATCATGTTGACGGTCTTGCCAACACCGGCGCCGCCGAAGAGCCCGACCTTGCCGCCCTTGGCGAAGGGGCAGAGAAGATCGATGACTTTGATCCCCGTCTCGAGAAGCTCGGTCGATCCGGCCTGTTCCTCAAAACTCGGCGCGGGCCGGTGAATCTCGAGGCGCGTGTCGGTCGCCACGGGGCCCCCGCCGTCGACGGGACTCCCGAGGACGTCGAGGATCCGCCCGAGGGTGGCCGTTCCGACCGGCACCTCGATACGCCGTCCCGTGTTGCGCACGCGCAACCCCCGGCTGAGCCCCTCGCTCGCCCCCATGGCAATCGTGCGCACGACACCATCGCCGATTTCCTGCTGGACCTCAAGGGTGAGCCCGCGTTCTTCGAGCACGAGGGCGTCGTAGACACGCGGGACCGCATCGCGGGGAAACTCGACGTCGATGACGGCGCCGATGACCTGCACGACGGTTCCAAGGGCGGCGTCCCGGGCCGGAGCGGAACGGGGCGTCGGGGAGGGAGAGGCGGACGGGGGCATGGGCGGCTCCTCAGACGGCCTCGGCGCCGGCGACGATCTCGCTGATTTCACGCGTGATCGCCGCCTGCCGGGCTTTGTTGTAGGCCAGTTCAAGCCTGCTGATAAGCTCGGCGGCGTTTTCCGAGGCGCTTTTCATGGCAACCATTCGGGCCGCCTGCTCGCAGCAGGCGTTTTCGACGAGAGCGTGGTAAACCCGCGCCTCGAGATAGCGGTCGAGGACGGTGTCGATGAGACGCACACCGTCGGGCTCGTAAAGATAGTCCCAGTGAGCCGGCAGTTCCTTCTCCTCCGAGGGGGCAAGGGGGAGGAGCACGCTCGCCGTGGGCTGCTGGACCATGGTGTTGACGAAGCGGTTGCCGAGGAGAACCAGCCGGTCGATCCGTCCCTCGCGGTAGGCGTCGGCCATCACCTTGAGCGGGCCGATGACGTCCGAAAGCCGGGGGCTGTCACCAACACCGGTGGCCGCCGCCAGGGTCTCGAGGCGGAGGCGACGGACAAACACGGCGCCCTTGTTGCCAAAGGGCGCGACGGCCACCGGGAGGTTCTCGTCGCGGGCGCGCCGGAGTTCCTGAAGGAACAGGCGGAAGAGGTTGACGTTGAGTCCGCCGCAGAGCCCCCGGTCGGTCGAGACAACAAGGATCCCCACGGACCGCACCGGCCGCGGCACGAGGAACGGGTGGGGGAACTCCGGGTGCACGCGCGCCAGGCGGCGGACCACCGCCTCGATTCCCGCCGCGTAGGGCGCGGAGCGGCGGAGGCGGTCCTGGGCACGGCGGATCTTGCTCGCGGCCACCATCTCCATCGCACGCGTGATCTTCTGCGTGCTGCGCACGCTGCGGATCTGCTGGCGGATCTCCTTGGCGTGGGCCACGGCTCAGCCTCGCGTCTCGCGGACGAAACCCTCGACGACGGCGCGCAGATCACGGGCGATGGTCTCGTCGTAATCCCCGCTCGCGTTGAGGCGGTCGTAGAGCGCCCGGGCGGAGGCCCGGAAGTAGGCCAGAAGTTCGCGTTCGTACGTTCCAATCTCCTCCACCGGCACGCCGTCGAGAAACCCTTCGTTCGCGGCGAAGAGGCCCGCGGCCATTTCCGCCGTGCTGAGGGGGCTGTACTGCTTTTGCTTCATGAGCTCGGTCACGCGGCGCCCACGCTCGAGCTGGCGGCGCGTCGCCTCGTCGAGCTCGGAGGCAAACTGCGCAAACGCGGCAAGCTCGCGGTACTGGGCCAACGCGAGACGGACGCCGCCGCCGAGTTTCTTGACGATCTTGGTCTGCGCCGCGCCACCGACACGCGAGACCGAAAGCCCGGCGTTGATCGCCGGGCGGATGCCGGCGTTGAAGAGATCGGTCTCCAGGTAGATCTGTCCGTCGGTGATCGAAATGACGTTGGTCGGGATAAAGGCCGAGACGTCGCCCGCCTGGGTCTCGATGACCGGAAGCGCGGTGAGCGAGCCCGTACGCCCGCGCACCCGTCCGCCGGTCTTCTCGGCGACGTAGTCGGCGTTGACGCGGGCCGCCCGCTCCAGAAGACGCGAGTGGAGATAGAAAACGTCCCCCGGATAGGCCTCACGGCCCGGCGGGCGCCGCAGAAGCAGCGAAATCTGGCGGTAGGCCCACGCGTGTTTCGTGAGATCGTCGTAAACAATGAGGGCGTCTTCGCCCCGGTCCCGGAAATATTCCCCCATCGTGCAGCCGCTGTACGGGGCGATGTACTGGAGCGCCGCCGACTCGGCGGCGGTCGCCGCCACCACGATCGTGTGGTCGAGCGCCCCGTGCTCCTCGAGCTTGCGCACGACGGCGGCGACGCTGGACGCCTTCTGCCCGACGGCGACGTAGACGCAGCGAACGCCGGTCCCCTTCTGGTTGATGATGGCGTCGATGGCAATCGCGGTCTTGCCCGTCTGGCGGTCGCCGATGATGAGCTCACGTTGGCCGCGCCCGATCGGAACCATGCTGTCGATGGCTTTGAGGCCGGTGGCGAGCGGCTGGCCCACGGACTGGCGGGTGATCACGCCCGGGGCGACCTTTTCGATCGGAGCGTGCTCCGCGGTCGTCACCGGCCCACGCCCGTCGAGGGGACGCCCGAGGGAATCGACGACACGCCCGAGGAGGGCTTCGCCCACCGGGACCTCGAGGATGCGTCCCGTCGTGCGGACCCGGTCCCCCTCGCGCAGATGCCGGTAGTCGCCCAAGACCACGGCGCCCACGACGTCGCGCTCGAGATTGAGCGCAAGCCCGTAGAC
>JAKAQQ010000199.1 GCA_021819635.1 Pseudomonadota bacterium | reverse complement strand
CCTGCCCGACAAAGGCGTTGCCGCCCGTGGTGGGAACGGCGGGGAGAGCGAGCGTGCCCGTCACGGTGTCCAGGGCGGGATTGATTTCGATGATCGCCCGCGCCGCGGGCTCAACGACGTAGAGGGCGTCGCCCGCGGGATCAAAGGCCAAGGCCGACGGGGCGGCGGCGAGGGGCATCGTCCCCGTGACCGTGTCGGTCGTGGTGTCCACGACACTCAGGGCGTCCGCCCCGGCGTCGGCGACGAAGAGGTGCCCGCCCCCGGGCGAGAGGGCCAGAGCCACCGGGTCCGCGCCGACGGCAATCGTCCCGATCGCCGCCCGCGTGGCGCGGTCGATGACCGAAACGGTCCCGCTGGCGCCGTTGGCCACGTACACCGTCGTTCCTTCCGGAAGCACGGCCACCGCGTCGGGGTGGACACCGACCGGGATGGTGGCGAGCACCACCGAGAGCGCCGACGAAACCACCGACACGTCGTTGCTGTTGGCGTTGGCCACGAACACAAGAGCGTCGTCGGGCGTGACGGCGAGCGCGTCGGGATCGGCGCCCACGGTGACGGTCTGGATCGCGGTGGTCCCGCCGCTCGCGACCTCGGCGATCTCGTTCTGGGGCCCGAGGGCCACGTAAAGCGCCGCCCCCTCGGCGGTGTAGGCCAGGGCGCCGGGTTCGCCGGGGAGCGTGACGGTGCCGGTCACGGTCGTTCCTTTCGAGCCGGTCGTGATCGCACTCAGGGTTTCGGCGTCGGTGTTGGCGACGTAGGCCGTGCCCCCGAGCGGGGAGGCGGCGAAGGCGGAGTCTCCCGGGCCGACCCCGAGCCGGGTGACCAAGGTGCTGTGGTTGCCGAGATCGTAGATCGCAACCGTCCCGCCGCTCAGCGGAACGTAGAGATAGGGAAGCGCACGGGCGACCGGAACAAGAACGGAAAGGACGACGATGCCGACGAGGATCCTCGGGACAAGCAGCGTGAAACGGGACGGGTGCACTGGGATGAACCGGGCGGCGGGGGAACGGAAACGTAGAGTTTACCCCTTCCTCCCGCGCGGCGGTTCGCGCGCCCGCGCGCACGCGGCGCCTCCCGCCGCCCGGATCGGGGCGCGGCCGGAGCGGCGAGCCTCGCCGGGGAGGCGGCGTCGCCCCGCTGCGGCGACGGGCGGGCTACGCCTCCGGCGGGCCCGCCGGGTCGCCCTCCCCGGGCGACGGCGAGAGGCGGAGGGGAAACGGCCAAGGCCGGGACTCCGCCACGCGCGTCAAGGCGGGGGCGAAATCCGTTCGCGACACGACGTAGACAAACTCCTTGTTGCGCACGCGACCTGGCGTCCCGACCTTCTCCCCGCGCGGATTGTGAATGCCGATGCGGGCCCCGACGTAACTCTGAAAATCGATCTCCAGGCTCGCCACCCTCGCCTCGCCCTGCCACAGAGCGCCGAACACGGATTCGAGGTCCTCCCGCGAGAGAAACCCTTCGTCGTTGAACGAGACGACGAGCACCGGGGCGCGCACACCCGCGAGGAGGCGGCGCATCGCGTCCCGCGCCCGCGGCCGGGAATTGAAAACGCTCTGGCGACGGCGCACGTCCGTCCGCTTGCAGGCCACGCCGTAGACCTCGGGCTTGTCCCAGCGCACGAGGGTCTCCCAGACGTGGTAGTTGCCCAGGTACGAGTGCTGGTTGTACGGCGGGTCGATGTACGCCACGTCGGCCTCGAGCCGCCCGACCGCCTCGAACGCGTCCAGGTCCGTGGCCCCGCCCTTGCCGTGGCGGGCGCGGGGGAGAACGGCGGGCACCCGCAGTTCCAGATCGTTGTGGGAACGCGGCGCCCAGGCTTTGAGGTAGGCCATTTGCAGGCCGGTGGTGGAATCGACGCGGTCGGCCGCCTCCATGAGCGAGACCAGCATCACCGCCTCGAGCTCCGGGTCGAGATCCTTGGCCGCAATCGCCTCGCGGATGGCGTCGATGCGCGCGCCGTTGCGCGGCTGGAAGAAACGGGACCGGAGGCAAAACGTCTCGGTAAAGTACCCCGGCGTCCCGGGCAAGGCGTTGAATTCATGGACCAGCTTGCGCGCGTTCTCGAGCACGTCCTCGGCGTCCGCCTGGACGTAGCAGCGGGCAAGGGCGACGGCGTAGGCGTTGTGATCGTTCGCCAGGACACGGTAGCCCGCGGCCTTGAACGCGTGGCCGACACGCGACGTCCCCGAGAAAAGGTCGAGGACGGAACGGGCGTCGCCCACACCACGCACGATCTCGAGGAGAAGCGGCACGAGCGAGCGCTTGGAGCCGATGTACTTGATCACCTCACCTCCCCCGACGACCGCCGGAGACCGCGCCGCCCCCGCCCGCTCGAGAAGAAAAGCGGACCGAACGCCGCGAAGCGCCGCGGAGGCGGCCCGAAGGTCGCCCCGCCGCCCCGCCCCGCCGCCGGTTCAGGACGGACGGCCTCCACGCACGCCCGGGCCCTCGCCCTCCCCGCACGCGACCCCGCGCACGAGATCCCACGAGGCGCGTCCGCGCAGGGCACGACGCACGAGCTTGAGGACCAGAAGAGCGCGGAAGATCCGCCCGTAGCGCTCGCCCCGGTGCTTGCGGACCACGTAAAGATAGGAACGATAGTAGAGGCGTTCGAGGGCCGGCCGATCCCGGCTGCTTCCCCCGCCGAGGTGACGCACCGTCGCTTCGGGCACGTGCCAGACCTCCCATCCCTGGCGCCAGAGGCGCCAGGCGAGATCCTCCTCCTCGCCGTAGAGGAAGAGCGCAGGATCGAACCCGCCCACGTCGGCAAAGGCACGGGCGCGCACGAACATCGCCGCGCCCGAGATTCGCTCGACCGCCCCGGCCCCTCGTCCCGGGGGCGGAGGGGCGCGCCGCAGGCGCCGCGAGAGCGCGCGTCCGAGCAGCATCTCGCTGATCGAAGGGAGGGTTCCGTAGGCCGAGCGCGGTCGACCACGCGCGTCGGTCTGGGCGGGTCCGGCCATGCCGACGCGCGGGTGGGCGTCGAGCGTCCGCCGCAGGACCGTGACGGCGTCCCCCTCGACGACG
>JAKAQQ010000198.1 GCA_021819635.1 Pseudomonadota bacterium | reverse complement strand
TCTCCACCGACCCCTGTCGTGTGAATGCTTCTGGAGCGGGGAGTCCCCCTGTTCTCTTGCCTGAGAGCCCCGCAGCGACCGGAGGGATAACCGGCTCGCCCGGGGCGCAACGTCATGGGGTTCTGCCCGGACCTCCATGGATGACCGGAGCCTTCGGAGCGGCGAGGAACGCCAGCCGGCATCTTCCCGCTGGACAGGACCTGTGCTCGTGCGGGCGCAGGTTCCTCCGCCTTCAGGCCGGATGGGTCGGACGGATGAGAGGCTTCGAGCTTGGATCGACCTCTGAGAGAGCGTGGGCGCCGTGCCAGGCGGGATCTCCGGCGCTGGGCTGTTTCTCCGAAAAGCGCCTGCCGAGTATTGCTGTGGTTCGTCGTTTCCGGCTGCGCTGTGCCGAGGTAGAATCCGGCTATCGGTGCGCTCATGGTCTGCGCCGCATGGCCTGTTGTTGAACACGAAAAAATGAGGTTGTGTGATGAAAAACACAAACGGCACGGGAAACAACAAGCGGAGGCAACGGTTCGGAATAGGGAGGCAAGGCGGTTTGGTCCTTGCCTTGGCGATCGTGGGCCTCGTCGGGATTCCTGCGAGCGCGTGGGCCGGAGGGACTCTTCCGAAAGTCCAGAAACCCGCCACGCCGGTGCGGACGGCCGGGCACGCGGTGTGGCCCGTCCAACGGGTCACAAAACTCGGGAGGATGCTGGGCGCCGGGCAAAAGATCCAGATTCCAGAACCGATCGTGCTCGAGATGATCAAGGCCGGCCTGCGTCGCCCCTGGTCGACGGCCCGGAAGGATCGCAATCAAGTCGTCTGCCGTTTTCGGTACGGCCTGAACACTCATATTCTAGGCCGCGCCGTCCTGTTTTGCCAGACCAACAGCGAGCATTTCCAGTTCCAGAACACACACCCCTTCATGAATCAAAGTGGGCAGGAAAGTGGGCCGACCATTTTGGGTCCTTTAACCTTCCAGGAGTTCCAGGTCGATGTTCTCCACAAGGTTGATCCGAACAGGTTGAGACGGATGATGGCCAAGCTCCCCCCGGTGAACAGTCGCTATGCGCTGGAGGTGACCCATCACGGCCGGCCGGTGTCGGAATGGTTTATGGACAAGGGTCAACTGGTGAAGGTCAAGTACTTCAAGAGGCACGCCACTCCTCCTCGATAAGGTTTTTGCTCCCGTTTCCTGGGGACGTTGGACGGCGGGGGTGAGGCGGTCGTTCGCCACGACCCTCTTGCGCATTTCGGGCATAACGAGGCAGGACGGCGACTGTGGCCCCGGGAGAGTCTCTATTCCCGCCCGTGGCGGGTGGGGAGGGCACGAGCGATTCCGGTGGTGCCGGGAGGGCCGTGGCGGGCGCGTGCCGAGACTGCGCCGGGATTGGACCGGCCGGAGTGCTACGGACGATGCGGGCGCGAGGCGGCGATCGGAAGCGCAAGGCGCAGCGCGCGGTCTCTTCCGCTCCCTGAACGCGCCCGTGGGGTTCGGGGCACCACACGGGCGCGGGTGGTCTCTGCCCGTACCCTGGACCGAAGCTCGGGTGGCTCGAACCGTATGCACGAGGGACGAAGCGTCCGGTCGGGAGTGGCTCCCGGCCGTGCGCGGCGAGGTCGCCTTGGCGAGTGGCCGATGGGCTGCGGACCGAATGGACGATGGCGAGAACGCCGACGAGGGTTTGCTCGAGCGGCTATTGGGCCTGCGGACCTTCAAGGGGCGGTGGTGTGCAGGCAGCGGCGAGCCCGCTGCCGAACGAGGCATTGACCGGAGACGGGGAAAACGTCCGCGACGGCCCGCGCAAGAACCGCCATGGGGCCGTTGGCCGGGGGGCCTCCGCCGGCGGGAGGTGGAAATTCCCCCCCGCGGCCGGGTGTGGGGAACGAGACCGGCGGGTTGCCGTGATAATAGCGGTAGCGCCGGTGTGCCATGTAGGCTTGGCGGGCCATCACGTAAGGGTCGAAGCTCTGGGAGAGGAGGCGCTCCGCGGTGCGGATCTGGGCCCCTGTGTCAACCTCCTCAAGGACGGTGAGGGCGTTGCGGGACGGTACGTAGGGGTCGTAGTTGAGGGGCTCGAGAGCCGCGTCGAACCCCTTGCCGAACGCACCCCGAAGGGTGGTGGGGCCGAGGAGAGGCAGGACGAGATAGGGGCCTTCGGGCAAGCCCCAATGGGCCAAGGTCAGCCCCGCGTCCGCGTGGTGCCGGTGGAGACCCATGGCCCCCGCGACGTTGAACGCCCCTAGGATCCCGAAGCTGGTGTTGACCGCAAAGCGGGCAAGTTCCTTGCCTCCCGCACGCCAGCGCCCTTCCAGAAGCTCGTTGGCGAAGACGAGGGGGTCGCGGAGGTTCGAGAAGAAGTTGTGGACGACGATCCGCACGGGTTTGGGGACCGTCCGCACGTAGACGTGCGCGACCGGCTCGACGACGGTGTGTTCCATCTTCTGGTCGAGAGCAAAGTTGGCACGGTTGAGATCCTCGAGTGGGTCGGCGGGGTGCGTCGAGGGTGGCCGACCGGCGCACGCCGCAAGGACGAGGACTCCAAGAAGCGCCGCGGCGCGGGCAAGACGTGAGACGAGGGGCACGTGACGCACGTGGGAGAACCCTCAAAGCCAGAGAAGGAGCGCCGCAGGGGCTTCCCCCGCCCCGTTCGTGTGGGGGCGGGGAAAACGGTTCCGTATCAGAGGAACTTGTGGCTGAGTTCGAGCGCCACGATGTAGGCGTTCGCGCTCCACGTCCCCACGACCTGATCGCCCGAGGGGCTCACGTTGTCCATGGGGATGTGGTTGTTGAGGAAGAGATAGGCGTACCCGAGCGTCACGGCGGTGGCTGGGTTGAAATGGTACGTGGCGCCCACGCTCACCCAACGACGGTTGGCGTCGGGGAGGCGGGCGTTGCGCGTGCTGTTGGGGACGGGGCTTTCGTCGTAGGCCAGACCGCCGTAGAAGCTCCAGGCGGGGCTGTAGTGCCAGGTCGTCCCGATCGAGAACCGCCAGACGTTCTTGTAGTTCTCGGGGGTTGTGGCCGGCGGCTGCGCGGGGTTGGCGA
>JAKAQQ010000197.1 GCA_021819635.1 Pseudomonadota bacterium | reverse complement strand
CGCGCTCGGGCACGCTCCCCGAAGCGAGCAGGTCGCCCGTCGCCTGGCGGGTCTCGTCGAACTCGCTTCCCAGCAGGCGGTCCTGACCGGAAGCCGTTACGGACTGCGCGTCGACCGCGACGGATACGCCTTCTACCAGCGGCACGACGGTGTCTGGCAACGGTTCCCCGACCGCTCGATCTACCGCGCCCGCCGGCTCCCGCACGGGATCCGCCTGCACCTGCGCCTCCTCGGCACCCGGGTCGACCTCTCCCACCTGCGGCGCAAGGCGCGCCCCCCGGCCCGGATCCGTGCGCTCGCCCTTCCCCACCATCACCGTCACCGCCATCACGGTCGGGCGCGAACACGCAAACCCGCGCCCCCCGCGCGCCATCAACCGCAGATCGTGATCCTCGCCACCCGTGCCATCCTCCCTGGATTCACGCTCGTCGTGCGCCTCCGTGGTCGCTCCCTGCGCCACGCCTATGGGCTTGAGGCCAAGCCGGACGGACGCATTCAACTCCTTCCCCCGCATCTTCTCGCCCAACGCCACAGTGGCTGAACCCGTCGCCCGCCCCGGCGACCCCCGAACACGCCGCCAGGGCTTCACCTTGATCGAGGTCCTCATCGCCCTGGCCGTCGTCGCCATCGCGCTTCTCGCACTCCTTGGCGTCGCCAGCGAAAGTGTCCGCGTTGCCGGAGAACTCCGCACGCGCACGCTGGCCGATTGGGTGGCCTGGAACCGCATCGAGGAGGCACGCTTCTCCCCCCGGCCACCCGTGCTCGGCTGGACGAGCGGCACCACGACCATGGGGCCGCAACGCTGGCGGTGGCGCATGCACGCACGCAAGAGCGTGCTTCCGGGTCTCTACAAGCTCCGTGTCGAAGCCGCCCCCGCCGACCACCCGCGGGATGTCCTCGCCACCCTGATCGTCCTGGTCGCGCCTCCCTCACCCGCCGCCCTTGAGGCCGCGGGCGCCCCCCAGGGGGCCCTACCGACGCCCCCGGCCCCGGGCACGCTCCCCTCGGGCCTCCCTCCTCCCGGGAACTCTCCACCGCTCGGCATGCCCGGCGGTGGGATGCCGGGCTCACCGTTCCCCCCCCCGTGATGCCAACCCGGACCCCGGTCGCCATCCCACGGCGTCGCCGCGGCCGCGCTGGTTTCACGCTCATTGAGATCCTCGTGGCCACCGCCATCCTTGCGATTCTGGCCGTCATGGCCTACGGAATCCTCGGTACGATCCTCCGCCAGCAGAAGCGGACCCACGGCGTCGAGCAGCGCCTCAGTCACGTGTCCCTCACGCTCGTCGAGCTGTCCCGTCTCCTTTCCGAGGCGAGCCCGCGCCCCATTCGCAACGCCCAGGGCGTGCTTCGCCCCGCGTTCCGGGCCACGGTGGGCTTGCGCCCCCGGCTTGTCTTCACCGCTGCGACCGGCCAGGCGCTTTTCTACCTTGATCGCTCCGGACTCTCCCGTCTTGGCCTGGGGGTCCACAACCACCGTCTGATCCTGTACCGGTGGCCGGTGCTTGACCGCGCGCAAGAGATCAAACCGCACGCCACCACACTGCTCCGTCACGTCCATGATTTTCGCGTCCGGATGCTCGACACGTTCGGGCACTGGCACCGCAATTGGCCCCCGCTCGCCGCGAGCCCGACGCTCTTCCTCGCCCGCCGGCCGCGGGCCGTCCGTCTGAGTTTCCGGGTCCGAGGCATGGGCCGCGTGCGCCTGCTCGTTGATCTCCCGTGAAACGTTCGTCCCGGCGTCGCAATCCACGGGGCGTAGCCCTCATTCTGGCGCTTGTCGTGGTGGCCATCGCCGCCTCGGTCGCCGCGCGCATGGAGTGGCAGCGGGCGGTCGCCTACGCCGCGACCCGCCACCTCCTCACGTCCCAGCAGGCGGTCCTTTACGCGCTCTCGGGCGAAACGTTCGTCGGCCAGCTCCTGGGGGCCCTGCCGCCCAACGGACCGGTCGATTTCCGACAACCGTGGGCCGAAGGCCTGCCGCCCCTCCCGCTCCCCCACGGGCGAATCGCCGGGCGGGTCGTCGACCTCGAGGGACGGTTCAACCTCAACAACCTCATCACTCCCCAGGGAACCATCGACCCGACCGAAATCGCCGTCTTCATGCGGCTCCTCGCCGAGCTCGGGCTCCCGGTCGACCTCGCCACCAACGTCGCCGACTGGACGGCGGCGCCCGGGCCGAGCGGCAACCCCCAAAGCTCGGTCTACGAATCCCGCGAGCCGGCCTACCGTCCGGCCCAGGAGCCCATGACCAGCGTGAGCGAGCTTCTGCTCGTCGCTGGGATCAGCCGGACCGACTACCTGCGGCTGCGCCCGTACGTGGCGACGCTCCCGGGCGGCGTCGCCCTCAACGTCAACACCGCCCCGGCCCCGGTGCTCGACGCCCTCGCCGCCAACATCCCGGCGCAGAACCTCAGGAACGCCGAAATGGTCCAGGAGCAGGGGGGGTTCGCCTCAACCACTCTCTTCACCAGCATGCTCGGCATCCAGGCCCAGATCCCTCTCGGCGTCACGAGCAATTACTTCCGGCTGGACTTACGGGTACACTTTGCGGGTGCTCGTGTGCGCCTTCGCTCTGTCCTCTACCGCTCGCCCGAGGGGTGGATCCGGATTCTTACCCGGCGTTTCGTGAGCGACTGAAGGCCCGGGAGCCCCCGGGGAGGCGGGGATCGGTTTGGAACGATTTCTTTTGAGGCTCGGAGAGGCCAGAACGCCCGACGATACGGTCACGTTCTGGCAGCAGGGAGGGGTGTCTCCACCGCCTCCCCCGGAAGCGCTGACCCTGAGAGAGGCGGCGGCCCGCTTGGGCCCCCACCGACGGGCGGTCGTCGCCGTTCCCTCCGAGACCGTCCTTCTTCTGCCCGTGACGCTCCCCGTCCGCGGCCGGCGCCAGCGTCTCCAGGCGTTGCCCTACGTGCTGGAAGAACAACTCCTCGAGGACGTGGAAAACCTGGCCTGTCTTCTGGCCGAGGGCGCGGAAGAAGACGGGCGGCTCGCGGCGGCCGCCTGCAGCCGCGAACGAGTCGCGGGCTGGC
>JAKAQQ010000196.1 GCA_021819635.1 Pseudomonadota bacterium | reverse complement strand
CGGAGTTCGCCCGCAAGACGCGTCACGCAGACGAGATGCTGGCCGCGCGGCCCGATCACGGGGTCGGCGTTGTAGGGATCGTGGAACGTGCGCCGCCGGCTCCGGCCCGCGGGAAGCGGCTTCGTGTAGACCTGGGCGCTCCCGCCGCGGTCGGAGGTGAAGGCCAGGCGGCGGCCGTCCGGGAACCAGTCGGGTTCGGTCGCGATGTTGGGACTCCGGGTGACCCGGACCGTTTTTCCGGTGGCGAAGGCGTAGACGTAGACCGCGGCGTTGCCGCGGCGGGGCGTGAGGGTGAGCGCGAGGCGACGCCCCCCCGGCGAGAAGGCGGGGGTGTCGTCGAGTCCGGGCCGGTCGGCGACGACCGTCCGCTGCCCGGTGGCGAGGGTCTGGACGTAGAGGATCTGGCGCCCCTTGCGGTAGCCGACGTAGGCGAGGCGCCGCCCGTGCGGGGACCAGGCCGGCGACAGAAGGGGTTCGCGCGAGCGGACGACGGCCCGCGGGTGGTGCCCGTCGTAGCCCGAAACCATGAGGAGGTAACGGCGGCCGTGCGCGGCCGGCTCCGCGGCCACGAAAGCGATGCGCGTGTTGAACGCCCCGCGGAGGCCCGTCAGACGCCGGAAGACGAGATCCGAGACCGTGTGCGCGGCCGTGTGGAGCGCGCCCGGCCCGGTGCGCACGACGTAGGCCATGATCTGGCGGCGGGCCGGCACGTTGAAGAGACGGAAAAGCACACGCCAGCCCCCGTGGGGATCGGGCTCGAGGCGGCCGATGAGGAGGTAGTCCATCCCGAGCGCCTGCCAGTTGAGGAAGTTGATCGCCCGGGTGCGCGTCGGCCGCTGGAGGAGGTCACGGCGGGGGAGCACGCGGAAGAGTCCGCTCCTCGTGAGATCGTCGGCGATCACCCGCCCGAGGCGCCCCGCGGGGGCGGAGGCGACCCCGCGGCCGAAGGGGACGACGGCGATGGGCGTGGCGGCGTGGACCCCGTGGGTGATCGGCACCTCGAGGGAGGCGCGGGCTACGGGCGCGGCGAGAAGGAGGGCCACCAGGACGGGGAGGCGACGAAAGGCGGGCATGGTTCAGACTCCCGGCTCGAAGAGAAAGCGGAGATGGGACACGAAATCGGCGGGGTCGGCGGGCATCGGAAGCGGGGACGCGCGGTAGACCGCCGCGACGATCGACTCGCGTTCGGCCGGGTCACCGCTGCAGGAACCCAGGCGGGCCGAAAGCACCACCCCCCCGGGGGCGAGGGTGACGTAGACGACGCAGCGCAGGGAATGGCGGGTCCCCCTCGGCGGGATCCAGGCGCCCTCGACCCGGCGACGGATCGCGGCCACCCAGGCGTTGAGCACCCGCCCGCGGGCGGCGGCGCGGGCGGCGGCGGCGGAGGCGAGCGCCCGGGCTTCGGCGCGGGCCTCGGTCTCGGCGCGCGCCCGCGCGGCGGCGAGCGCGGCGAGTTTCGCCGCCCGGGCCCGGGCCCGCACGAGTTCGGCCTGTTTCTGGGCGGCGAGCGCCCGCGCCCGGGCGGCCTTCGCCTGAAGGGCGGCCTGCCGCAGCGCCGCCAGCTTCGCTTCCTCCGCCTTGCGTTCCGCGGCCGCCTTGCGGGCGGCGGCGGCGAGCGCGGCGAGTTTCGCCGCCCGGGCCTCCACGGCGGCCTCCCGGCGCGCGCGGTAGGCGCGCCAGGCCCGCGCCACGGCCCGGCGGGAGACGACGTGCGCGTGCACCGTGGGCGCGCGCCGCGGGCGGTGGCTCCCGACGACGAGGGTCGACCAGGGGACGGCGACGAGGAGGAGGGCGAGGAGCACGAGGTGCAGCGCAACCGACTCGATCCAGGGAAGCGCGCGGCGGAGATTCACGGCGGGGGCGCCCTCAGCCGGCGCCCGCGGGTCGGGCGGGAGGCAGCGTCATGAGCCCGACCGAGCGGGCGCCGGCGTGCTGGAGAAGAACCATGGCCCGGATCACCCGCCCGTAGCGGGCGCCGCGGTCCCCCTTGACGACCACCGCCGTCCCGGGGTCGTGACGCAGGACGGCGGCGACGAGCGCCTCGGCCAGGCGGGGCCGGATCGGCCGGAGGGGGTGAGAGGCGATGTTGAGGTAGAGACGGCCCGCGCGGCCGACGCTCAGGACGATCGGCGGGTGGGTGGGCGGCACCGTGAGAGGCCGGGCCTGGGCGCGCGGGAGCTGGACCCGCACCCCCTCGGTGAGGAGGGGGGTCGTGATCATGAAAATCACGAGGAGCACAAGCATGACGTCGATGTAGGGAACGATGTTGATCTCGCTCATGGGGCCGCGGCGGCGGCGCCCTCCCCCGCCCCCGTTCACGCCCCTCCTCCTTCGCCCGCCGCCTGGGCGGCGGCGAAGCCCGAGCGCTGGAGGATGGTCGAGAATTCCTCGACGAACATCTCGAAGCGGGTCTCGTGGCGGGCGAGCTCGCTCGAGAAGCGGTTGTAGCCGACGACGGCGGGGATCGCGGCAAAGAGGCCCATGGCGGTGGCGACGAGGGCCTGGGAGATGCCCGGCGCGACCATCGAGATGGTCGCCTGGGCGACGTTGCCGAGCGCGTGGAAGGCGGTCATGATCCCCCAGACCGTCCCGAAGAGACCAACGTAGGGGCCGGTCGACCCGAGGGTGGCGAGAAACGGCAGCTGGTGCTCGAGCCGGTCGATCTCGCGAAGACGCGCGGCGAGCATCGCCCGGCGGGCGGCCTCGAGGGCCTGGGGCCCCGGGACGGCGAGCTTGCGAAGACGGGCGTACTCGCGGAAACCGGCCTCGAAGATCGCCTCCTCCCCCTCGGCCGCGTCCTTGCCCTGGCTGATCTCCCGGTAGAGCTGCGCGAGGTCCCCTCCCCCCCAGAACCGCTTCTCGAACTCCTCGTTGCGGCGACGGACCTCCCGGTAGAGCTGGCGGCGACGGAACATGACGGTCCAGGAGAAGACCGAGGCGGCCAGGAGGACGAAGAGGACGATCTTGACGATCCAGCTCGCGTCGATCACGAGGGCCAGGATGGAGAAACGGTCGCTCATGCGGTGAACACCTCGTCGAGGACGGAAGGGAAAGGAACG
>JAKAQQ010000195.1 GCA_021819635.1 Pseudomonadota bacterium | reverse complement strand
CCGATCTCGGGAAACCTGGCTCCTCCTCACGGTCTCGCTGCGCAACCTGAGGCAGCGACTCGACGTCGCCCTCGTCGCCACGGCGGGCTTCGCCGGGGTGGTTCTCGTCTTGGTCGCCGTGCTTTCCATGGGCGCGGGTTTCCGTCACACGCTGCGCGCGACCGGAAGCCGCGATGTCGCGATCGTGCTGCGTAAGGGATCCGGGGCCGAACTCTCAAGCGCTCTCACCCTCGACCAGTCTCGCCGCGTGGGCGACGCCCCCGGAGTCGCCCAGGGCGCTCAGGGCCCGGAAGTCTCCCCCGAACTTCTGATGCTCCTCAACCGTCGCGAACGGCAGAGCCACGTGCTTGCCAACGTCCCCTTCCGCGGAGTCACGACCGAGGCCTTCCTCGCCCACCCCCACGTGCACCTCGTGGCCGGACGGCTGTTCACCCCGGGCCTCGATCAGGTCATCGTCGGCCGGGCGGCCGCGCGAACCTTCCGCGATCTTGGACTCGGCGACCGCTTCACGAGCGGGGGAATCCGCTGGACGGTGGTGGGGGTCTTCGGTGACCACGGCGGTGTCCACAGTTCCGAGATCTGGACCGATCTCCCGAGCCTCGAGAGCGCCTACCGGCGCGGGGACAGCGTCTCGGCGGTCTTCGCACGGCTCGCAAGCCCCACGGCCTATCCGCGCTTTCGCACGAGCCTCGAGCACAACCCCGAGCTCAGCGTCTCGGTGCACCGCGAAAACCGTTACTACGCGCACCAGTCGCGGGGACTCAGCCGGTTCATCACCGTCGCCGGTACCGTGATAGCCCTCATGATGGGGCTCGGCGCACTCTTCGCCGCCGCAAACACCATGTACGCGACCGTGAGCGAGCGAGCCCGGGAGGTGGCGATCCTGCGCACGCTCGGTTACGACACCGTGGCCGTGGTCTTGAGCGTCGTCACCGAGAGCGTCCTTTACGCCGTCGCCGGCGGAGTCCTCGGGTCCCTCGCCGCGTACCTCGTCTTCAACGGATTCGAGGCGAGCACGCTCAACAACTTCAGCGTCATGGTCTTCCGTTTCGCCGTCACGCCCACGCTCGCCCTCGCCGGGATTCTCTTCGCGGCCGTGCTCGGCTTCTTCGCCGGGCTCGCTCCCGCTTGGGCGGCGGGACGCCGGCCGATCGCCGACGGTGTGCGCGCCCTCTAAACGCCCGGCCCGCCCCGCCAGCAGAAAGCGTCATCCGACGCGCATCCCGGGGCCACCTCGCGTATGCTGGGGGGGCGCAACTCGTGACCGAACCAAAAACGTTCAGGAGCCCCCACGGACGCGGCGGACGGCCCCCTCTCGACCCCTTCCGAGACCGACAGGATCCCGCTCCCTCCTTCGGCCACCGAACTCGGCCGCCATCTCGACCGCAAGCATCTCCAGCAACTCTACAGAACGAACCGGTTGAGCCAGCTTGGCGTCCTTGTCCTCGGGGCGATGGCCGTCACCCTTGCCGCGTCCTACGGGCATGTCCGCCTGTTCCTTCTCGCCGCCTGGGCCTTGGCTCTTGTCGCCTCCGTCCTCCTGCGTCTTGATCTCACCCTCCGCTACGAGAAAGCCCCGCCCCACAGCACGGACTTCGCCCTCTGGCAGTGGCGAACCATGCTCGCGCTTGCAACCTCGGGCACCGTCTGGGGGATTTACGCTTGGCTGGCCCCGCCCGCCCACGGCCGGCTTTTCGAGCCCATCGCCGCCTTCATCGCCGTCACCGTCACCGGCACCTCTCTGGTTCTCATCACTGCCCACCGCCGTTACTACCTGAGCTTCTCGCTGCCCATCTTCCTCCTGCTCGCGGCGCGCCTTCTTCTGGTGCCGCCGCGCTCCCCCCTCCTCGCGTTCGCCGCCGTCGTCGTCTTTGCCGTCCTCATCCGCGCCGCCGACCGGGCCCGCCGCATCCTCGGCACGATGGCCCTCCGCGGAGAGCACAACGCCTACCTCATCCGGGCCTTTCGCCGCCAGAGCGATCTCCTTGTCCGCGAACGCGACCGCCTGCACCACCTCTTCGAATCGGTCCCGGCTCCGGTGGCCTACTGCGACGAGTGTCTCGTCCTGCGCCGTCACAACCGGAGCTTCCGCGAGACGTTCGTGCGCCCCGGCCACCCTCTCGTGGGAAGACCGCTGCCCGAGATCCTCGGCCGGCGGCGCTTTCGCACGTTCGAAGCGCATTGCGCCGCGGCGCTCTCCGGCGAGCCCTGCGTGTTCGAGACGGAACTCCCGAGCCTGGGCGCCGACGGGCGGAAGCGGCGAACCTTCCGCATCAGTTTTGCCCCCGATCGCGAAGGGGACGAGGGGGTGGGCATCTTTCTTCATCTCGTCGACATCACCGCCTACAAGAAGACCGAGGCCCGTCTCACCGCCGCCGCGCTCCGCGATCCCCTGACCCAGCTCTACAATCGGCGCGGGTTTGAGGCGATCCTCAACGGGATCCTCGCCCGGGACTCCGAGCTCGTCCACAGCATCCTCTACCTCGACCTTGACCATCTGAAGGAAATCAACGACCGCTTCGGCCACGACACCGGGGACGCCGCTCTCCGCACGTTTGCGGAGCGTCTCCGGCGCAGCATCCGGACCAACGACCACTGCGCCCGGCTGGGCGGTGACGAGTTTGCCGTCCTCCTCCGCGACTGCACGCCCGACTGCGCCGAGCGGGTCGCCGCGTCCATCCGGCAAGCGACCGACAAACCCTTCGCCCACGGCGGGGCGATCGTCTCCCTTGAGGCCAGCATCGGGGGGGTAAGCTTCCTGCCCCACACGACATCGGGCCAGGACGCCATCGCCGCGGCCGACCGCTGCATGTACGCGGCCAAACGCGAGCGGCGCCTGGTCCTGCGCAGCCTTCCCTGAGGAGACCCGCAATCCCCGGGTGCGCCGGCCGGAACACCGCGTTCTCTCGGCTATGATGGGGCGGTCCTTCGGGACCCGCCCCCCCGCCGCCAGAGGATGCGCCGATGCCCTCTCGTTCCTTCCGTTTCGTCCTTGCCGCCCTTGCCGCCGGGGTGTTCCTCGGCCTCGCCCCCGAGCCCGTCGCCCACGCCGCCCCGCGGCCCATGCCGGC
>JAKAQQ010000194.1 GCA_021819635.1 Pseudomonadota bacterium | reverse complement strand
ACCTGAGGATTCTCCCGGCCCAAGGGCGCCGGGTCGAGACGACCCGCGTTCGCCGGGACGAGGGGGGGATGGGGGGCGGGGGAGCCCCCCGATCCTGAGCCAGGGTGGCCCCATGCCCTCTTGAGGGCCCTTTCCGAACCGATCGGATCTCCGGGCGAGGGGGAAGCCCCACCCCCGCCGCGTCGTCGCGCGTACCCGCGCGCATGCCTGGCAGTGGGCGATGAGGGAGCGGACGAGGGGCGGACAGGGGGGGCGCGGGCGCGCCCCGCCCGTGGCCTTGGGGGGAGGGATCCCTCGGGGCCGGGTGCCCCCCCCGGGATCCCTCCCCGGGTCTCAGCCGCTCCCGGAGGGCGGGTCCTCGAAGGCCATGCCGACGATGTGGTAGCCGGCGTCGACGTAGAGGGTCTCGCCGCTCACGCCCGAGGCGAGCCCGGAGAGGAGGAAGAGGGCGGCGTTTGCGACCTCTTCGGCCGTGATGCTCCGGCGGAGGGGGGCCGTGCGCTGGACGTGGTCGAGCATGCGGCGGAAGCCCGGGATGCCGGCCGCGGCGAGGGTCTTCACGGGACCGGCCGAGACGGCGTTCACACGGATCCCTTCCGGACCGAGATCGAAGGCGAGGAACCGCACCGAGGCCTCGAGGCTCGCCTTGGCGGGCCCCATAACGTTGTAGTTCGGGAGCGCGCGTTCGGCCCCGAGATAGCTCAGGGTGACGACCGAACCGGCCGCGGCCGCGAGGAGCGGTCGCAAGGCCCGCACGAGCCCGACGAGACTGTAGGCGCTCACGTCGTGCGCGAGGCGGAAGGCCTCGCGGTCCGTGTTTCCGGTGAAGCCGCCGGCGAGGGCTTCCCGCGGGGCGAAGGCCACCGCGTGGACCAGGATGTCGAGCCGGTCCCAGCGGCCGGCGATCGCCCGGGCCAGGGCGTCGATGTCCTCGTCACGGCTCACGTCGCAGGGCTCGACGACCGTCGAGCCCACCTCGGAGGCGAGCGCGCGGACCCGCTCCCCGAGCCGCTCCCCCTGGTACGAGAAGGCGAGATCCGCCCCCTCGCGCGCGAGCGCCTGCGCGACCGCCCAGGCGAGGGAACGCTCGCTGGCCACCCCGACCACCAGGGCCTTCTTCCCTTGGACGAGACCGGGACGGTTCATGATCCGCGGTCCTCGTCACGGGTGGGGATGTAGAGGGTGAGGCGCTGGCCGGGGAAGATGAGGTTGTTCGACTCGACCCCGTTCCAGCGCCGGAGATCGCCCACGGTGACCCCGAACCTTTGGGAGATGGCAAGGAGCGAGTCGCCGGGGCGCACCGTGTAGACGACGCGCCGGAGCTGGTTGATCGGAAGATCCCCGCCCGCGGTCGAGCGGACGACGAGCCGCTCGCCCACGCGCAGGACGTCGTTCGAGGGGAGGTGGTTCCAGAGCGCGAGACGGTTCATCGAGACGTGGTAGGCCCGCGCGATGGACCAGAGGCTGTCGCCCGGGCGCACCGTGTAGACCGTGGTCGTGGCGCCGACGGCGGAGGAGCCCGTCGCGATCGAGGCGAGGAGGGGGGCGGCGGCCGGCGCGTGGAGCACGAGCCGTTCCCCGGGGTGCAGCACGGCGGCCGGGCCCAGGCGGTTCCAGCGTTCGATCGCGGCGATCGTGAGGTGGTAGGCCCGCGCGATGGTCCAGAGGCTGTTGCCGGGCCGCACGGTGTAGACCGCGGGCGTGACGCCGGTGAGCGATCCGGCCGGGATCTGGTCCTGAGCGCGGCGCGACCAGACGACGAGACGCTGGCCGGGGTACACGAAGGATTGGGGGGCGATGCCGTTCCAGCGGGCGAGCTGCGCGACCTGGACGCCGTAGCGTTGGGCGATGGTCCAGAGCGTGTCGCCCGGCGTCACGTCGGCGATCAGGTGGTGGCGGTGGACGAGGTCGCGGCGGATCGAGCCCACGCCGGGGACGTGGTGGAGCGTGTAGGCGTAGTAGTCGTCGCCGGGGGAGGGGACGCTCACGAGCTGGCCGACGCGGATGAGCGGGGAGCCGAGGCCGTTGTGGGCCATGAGCAGCGAGACGGGGATCCCGTAGCGGTCGGCGATGGCGTCGAGCGTGTCGCCCGGTTGCACCCGGTAGAAGGACCAGGCGGTCATCCGCCGGCGCGGGAGGTGGGCGAGGGCGGCGACGAGCTTGCCCTTGAGCGCTTCGGGGACGACGAGGCGATCGGGCCCCGCGGGGTCCGTCGCCCAGCGGTTGAAGCCGGGGTTGAGGAGGTAGAGCTTGCGCAGGCTGATCCCGAGGAGGTGCGCGGCGAGGCTCAGGCTCATCTGGGCCTTCAGGTGGACGGTCGCGAGATACGGCCGGTTCGGGATCGGGGGGAGACGGATGCCGTAGCGTTTCGGGTGGGCGACGATCTCGCAGAGGGCCAGGAGCCGGGGCACGTAGGCCTCCGTCTCGGGCGGGAGATCCAGCGCCCAGTAGTCGGTCGGCCGTCCCCGCTCCCGGTTGTAGTCGATCGCGCGCTGCACGGTGACCGCCCCCGAGTTGTAGGCCGCGAGGGCGAGGAGCCAGCTCCCGAAGCGCTGGTGGAGTTGGCCGAGATAATCGAGGGCCGCGCGTGTCGAGGCGATCACGTCGCGCCGCCCGTCGTACCACCAGTCCATGCGGAGCCCGAACAGGCGCGCCGTCCCCGGGATGAACTGCCAGAGGCCGGCCGCCCGGCCGAAGGAGTAGGCGAAGGGGTCGTAGGCGCTCTCGACGATGGGGAGGAGGGCCAGCTCGGTCGGAATGTGCCGCTTCTTGAGGGCGTGGACGATGTAGTAGAGATAGGGCTTGGCCCGGTAGGCCGTGCGGATCATGTAGCCCGGGTGCTCCGTGTACCACGCGCGCTCGACCCGGATGCGGGCGTTGTGGAGGTCGGGGAGCGTGAAGCCCCGGCGGATGACGTTCCACAGGTTGGCGACGTGCGAGTGCGGGGTGTAGACGAGATCCCGCCAGCGGACGAGCGGGGGGCCGTGGAGACCCGCCTCGGGCGGGAGCGGCTCGTTGTCCGGGAGCCCCCGGTGGAGGGAGGCCGCGGAGCGCGAGGACAGCGCCGGGTGCCGGTTCGGCAGAAGGCTGC
>JAKAQQ010000001.1 GCA_021819635.1 Pseudomonadota bacterium | reverse complement strand
GCCCTGCGTCTTGTGGGCGCCCTCTTGGCCGAGCAGAACGAGAGCTGGGCCGGACGGCGCTACCTCGACATGGATGAGTTCCACGAGTGGGTCGCGGCCCGACACCCCGCGGCTCCCCCGGTTAACATGGTGTCGTTGAGGTAAGAAAGAGGCGTCACAGCCGGATCGAATTTACAGCAGATATTGGACTTGACCCAGGGACCTTGTAGTGGCGCACGCAGGCGGCGGCGCTCATGCGCCCGGCCTCGACCGAGGTACGGATGATGTCAAAGCCATCAAGGGCGGCTTCCGCGGCAATGGTCTCCGTCTTGCGTGCAAACGAGAAGGCGGTGTCCTGAATGGTCAGGGTGAAGTGTTTGCTCATCTTGTAGTGATCCACGATCGCCCCGGCCTTCAGGCCGATCCGATCTTGGCCCACGAGGCGCCCCGCGGCCACCCGGGCTTGAACCTTTCGGAGGCTCTCTTCGGTGGCCCGCAGGAGATCTTCACGCTTGCGACCCCTCCGTTTCTGCAATTCTAGATTGCGGCACGCCACGAGCCGTTCCCCCGGATAATCGGGGTGAGAGAGTTCGAGCAGGTTGCGCTCGTCAAAGAGATCCGGCTGTAACGTTTTGTCTTCGACCAGAGCGCGAATCGAGACGCCCCTCAGCGCCGTGATCCAATCGATGCCGCCTTGCGCACGGACGGCGTCGATCGTTTTTTGCGAGATCATGCCGCGGTCGCCGACCAGGACAAACCGCTCCATGCCGAAGTCGGTCTTGAGGCGGTGGACCTCGGGCAGGAGCGTCGTGGGGTCGGCCACGTTGCCCTCGTGCACGGCGATGGCCACCGGGCAGCCCCGGTCGTCGGTCATCAACCCATACTCGACCTGCAAGGTCCCGTGCTTGCCGTCACGGCTGTAGCCGCGCTTGGCCAACGGGCAGGTCCGGCCTTCGAAGTAGCTGGAACTGAGGTCGTAGAGGACGAGCCCCCCTTCTTTGAGATGGCGCGCGGCGAGCTTCTTCTGGATGCGGTCCTGACGCTTCAGCAACCAGTCCAGGGCCGCGTAGCACGCCTGTTCGTCGGCCTCGGCGACCCCAAAGGTGTCCACCACGGTGGTGCCGTGCCACCAGCGGGTGGTGGCGAGCTTCGTGTGCGGAGCCAGGATCCGGGAGGCAATCAAGGCGAGCACGATGGCCCGTTCCCGGCAGGGCGTGCGACCGATCAGCGTGGCCAGGCCCAACCGCTGCATCATCGCGGCCACCGCATGGACGTGCCCGTGGGCTTGGGAGCGGGTCACCACGAATCCGGAGCCCGCCACCTGCAAGTCGGCCCCGCTCAAGACCGCCCGGATCAGCGCCACCTGCGCCATGGGCAGGTGCGAGAGATTGGCGAGCGTCCGTTTCTTGACCTTCTTGCCCTCGCGGTAGGATTCGCGAAGGAGGACGGTGGGGGTCGATCCGCGGTTGGGCACGATATGGATGTGCATGCCCACTATATATCACGAATACAGCTTAATGTCAAGATGAGAATAGCATAATACATGCCTACGTAACGGCCTACGCAACCCCCCTAACGCTTTGTAAAACCAAAGATCAGGGGTCATTTCCGAGACGGTTTTCGGAGCAACTTCAGCCTAAATCGGGCTCGCTGGGATCTGTGCGGGGGGTGTCCGGTAACGGACATCCCTACCGCGATCCGATTTTTCATATATCAGACGGGGGTCGAGCAGTGAAACGACGATCCTGACCCCGCGGTGGTGCAGGTTGTCGAGCAACCCCTCGTCCGGGTAGGGACCGACGATGATATCGCCGCTCACATGATGCACGTTTCCTTGCAGATAGTGGAGGGGAAACAGATACCGCTCAACAAAAAAACGACTGCTGCGGACAGAAAATGGGTTTCGCCGCGCGGCCAGATCCGACGTCGAGCGGTCTTGGACAGGCGCTGGACAGCGGGCAGGCGACGGGTGCATCGGCTTCTCCGCGGACCGGGTTCAGGGAGGCCTTCGCAAGCGGAAACTCCGTCCTCAGCCTGCCCGCTTCGAAGCGGAGCCGCGGCTTCGCCCCTCAGTAGCGGTAGTGGTCCGGCTTGAAGGGCCCCTCGGGGTCGAGGCCGAGGTAGGCGGTCTGCTCCGGCGTGAGCCGGGTGAGCCGGACCCCGAGTTTGTCGAGGTGGAGGCGGGCGACTTCCTCGTCGAGTTTCTTCGGGAGAACGTGCACGCCCACGGGGTAGGCCGCCGCCCGAGTGTGGAGCTCGATCTGGGCGAGAACCTGGTTGCTGAAGGAAGCCGACATGACGAAGCTCGGGTGCCCGGTGGCGCAGCCGAGGTTGACGAGGCGCCCTTCGGCGAGGACGATGAGACGGTGGCCGTTCGGGAGCGCGACCTCGTCGACCTGGGGTTTGACGTTGGTCCACGGGTAGGCGCGCAGCGACGCGATGTCGATCTCGGCGTCGAAGTGGCCAATGTTGGCGACGAGGGCCCGGTCTTTCATGGCGAGGAGGTGTTCGCGGCGGATCACCCCGACGTTGCCGGTGGCGGTCACGAAGATGTCGGCCTGGGCGACCACGTCCTCGAGACGGACGACGGCGTAGCCTTCCATCGCCGCCTGGAGCGCGCAGATCGGATCGATCTCGGTGATCGCCACCCGGGCGCCCAGGGCGTGGAGCGCCTGCGCGCAGCCCTTGCCGACGTCGCCGTAGCCGAGGACAACGGCAAGTTTGCCCGCAATCATCACGTCGCAGGCCCGTTTGATGCCGTCGAGGAGAGACTCGCGGCAGCCGTAGAGGTTGTCGAACTTGGACTTGGTGACGGAGTCGTTGACGTTGATCGCCGGGAACGGGAGACGCCCGCCGCGGGCGCGTTCGTACAGGCGACGGACGCCGGTGGTCGTTTCCTCGCTCACGCCACGGACATCGGCGAGGCGCCGCGAGTAAAAGCGGGGGTCGGCGGCCAGGGTGCGCTGCATGACGGCGTGAAGCGCGCGCTCCTCGTCGTTCGCGGCGCGGTGGAGGAGCCCGGGGTCGCCTTCGGCGGCCGCTCCCTGAAGGAGGACCTCGGTGAGATCGCCCCCGTCGTCGAGGAGCAGGGTGGGCCCGGGGGCCCCCTCCGCCGTCCAGTCGAGGGTGCGGTGGACGTAGGTCCAATACTCCTCGAGGCTCTCGCCTTTCTTGGCGAAGATGGGGACGCCCCGAGCCGCGAGGGCCGCTGCGGCGTGGTCCTCGGTCGAAAAGATGTTGCACGAAGCCCAGCGCACACGGGCGCCCAGGGCCAGGAGGGTCTCGACGAGGACCGCGGTCTCGACCGTGGCGTGGAGACAGCCGGCCACGCGCGCGCCGGCGAGAGGTTGCGTTGGAGCGTGGCGGGCGCGGAGCGTCGTGAGCCCCGGCATCTCGCTTTCGGCCTGTTCGATCTCGCGGCGCCCCCACGCGGCGAGGGAAGGATCGCGGACGGCGGCCTCGGGGGCGGGGGAAGGAAGGGCGGCCATGGGAACCTCGAATCAGCGGTGTGAGACGGCGCGCGACGGGACCGCGTCGCGGAGCGTTTCGGCCTTGTCGGTCTGCTCCCAGAGGAAGTCGGGATCGGGGCGCCCGAAGTGGCCGTAGGCCGCGGTCTTGCGGTAAATGGGACGCACGAGATCAAGAGCCCGGATGATGCCGTGGGGGGTGAGATCGAAGTGCTCGCGCACCAGACGGGTCAGGGTCGTGTTGTCCAGGCTCGATGTCCCAAAGGTGTCGACCTGGACCGCGGTGGGCTCGGCCCGGCCGATGACGTAGGCGAGCTGGATCTCGCAGCGGCGCGCCAAGCCTGCGGCGACGATGTTCTTGGCGATGTGGCGGGCGGCGTAGGCCGCCGAGCGGTCGACTTTCGAGGGGTCCTTGCCGGAGAACGCCCCGCCGCCGTGACGGGCCATCCCGCCGTAGGTGTCGACGATGATCTTGCGTCCGGTGAGCCCGCAGTCGCCGGCCGGGCCGCCGGTGACGAAACGGCCGGTGGGGTTGATGTGGATCACCGTCTCGCGGGTCATCCAGGAGGCGGGCAGCACGGGCTTGATGATGAGCTCGCGGACGGCCTCCTCGAGGTCCCCCGGGCTCACGTCGGGGTCGTGCTGGGTCGAGAGGACAACCGCGGTGCAGGCGACGGGCCGCCCGTCCTCGTAGCGCAGGGTCACCTGGCTTTTGGCGTCGGGCCGGAGCCAGGGGAGGAGCCCCTGGCGGCGCACGCTCGCCTGGCGCTGCATGAGGCGGTGGGCGTAGGTAATCGGCGCCGGCATGAGAACCTCGGTCTCGTCGCTGGCGTAGCCAAACATGAGACCCTGGTCGCCCGCGCCCTGATGCTCGGGAGCGTCGCGGTCCACCCCACGGCTGATGTCGACCGACTGCTTGCCGATCAGGGAGATGACGCCGCAGGTCTGAGCGTCGAAGCCGACGTCGGAGCTCGTGTACCCGATGTCGGCGATGACGCGGCGGACGAGATCGTCGAGGTCCACCCAGGCCTGGGTGGTGACCTCCCCGGCCACGATGGCCACCCCGGTCTTGACGAGGGTCTCGCAGGCCACGCGCGCGTGCGGGTCGTCCTTGAGGATGGCGTCGAGCACGGCGTCCGAAATCTGGTCGGCGACCTTGTCCGGGTGTCCTTCGGACACCGACTCGGAAGTGAAGAGGAAAGTCTCGCCCACGGCGGCTCCTCCATCGGCAGGAATCAGGGGGACGTCAATTATAGAGCCCCCTTGCGGTTAGCGGTCGGGGCCGAACACGCGGGCGAGGATGAGCCGCGCCCCTCCGTTAATGAGCAGGATGAAAACGACGATGAGGAAGGCGGCGGCGTAGGCGAGGCGGTGCGCCGAACGGAAGGGTTCCCCGATGAACGACCAGATGACGTAGGTCAGGTAGGCCACCGGCTGGTGGGTGAGCCGTCCGTGCCAGACGTAGTTCGACCAGCCGGCGGTGTAGAGGAGGGGGGCCGTCTCTCCGGTGGCGAGGGTGAGCGCGAGGAGGAGACCGGTGAGAATCCCGGGAGCGGCGGCGCGCATCAGGATGCGCAGGACGACCTGCCGGTCGTTGCCGCCGAGGGCGTAGGCGGCCTCGCGGAGCGCGGTCGGCACGCGGCGCAGCGCCTGCTCGGTGGTGCGCACGACGTACGGCAGCATAAGGATCGCGAGCGTGATGGCGCCGGCCGCGAGGCTGAAGCGCCAGCCGAGATCGATCACGAGGGCGATGTAGCCGAAGTAGCCGAGGACGATGGAGGGGACGCCCACGAGGACGTCGCTCAGGAAGCGCACGCTCGTCGCGAAGCGGCCGCGGCCGAACTCGCTCAGGTACACCCCCACCGCCATCCCGAGGGGGGCCACGAGAAGGAGCGCCCCGCCGCTCAGAACGAGGGTGCCGACGACGGCGTTGCGGAGCCCTCCCGCCATCCCCTCGGTGTTGCGGGTGAAGATGCCCGGCCCGAGCGCGGAGAGCCCGCGCAGGAACGTGAGCCCGAGAATGTGGAGCATCGCGAGGGCGAGGACGCCGAAGGCGGCGGCCGCCACGCTCCAGCCGACCGCGGCGGTGAGACGGCGGCGCAGGATCCTGGACCGCGGGAGGGTGCGGCGGCGGATCTCAGACATGAAGCGGGGGGCTCGCCCGCAGCAGGAGCCGCGAGAGGACGTTGGTCAGGATCGAGATCACGAGGAGCACGAGCGCGATCTCGGCCAGCGAGCGGACGGCGAGCCCCGTCTGGTCTCCGAGCGCGCTGTCGAGCTGGGCGGCGATGAACGCGGCCATGGTCGAGATGGGGCTGTAGATCCGCTCGGGGAGCGAGTTGAGGGCGTTGCCGCTCACCATGAGGACCGCCATGGTCTCCCCGAGCGCGCGCCCGAGGGCCAGGATGCCGGCGCCGATGAGCGTGCGGCCTTGGCCGCGGAGGAGCACCCGGGTGGCAACCTCGAAGCGTGTGCTCCCGAGGCTCACGGCCGCCTCGCGGAGCTCGGCGGGGATGGCCAGGAGCGCGTCGCGCAGGATTGCGGTGATGAAGGGCACGATCATGAGCGTGAGGATGAGGGCCGAGGTCAGAAGCCCGTAGCCGGCCCCGATCGGCCGTCCGAGGAAGGGGACCACGGCTCCGAGCCGGGCGAAAAGCGGGTAGACGTGCCGGGCGAGGAACGGGGCGAGAAAGACGATGCCCCAGAGGCCGTAGACAACGCTCGGGATGGCGGCGAGAAGCTCGACGAGCGACGAGAGCGGACGGGTGAGGCGGCCGGGGACGATTTCGGTGAGGAACAGGGTCGCCCCGATGCCGAGGACGAAGGCGAAGAGGAGCGCGAGGGCCGCGCTCGCGAGTGTGCCCACGAGCAGGAACACGATGCCGAAATGCATGCCCGGCATCGCCAGGACGCCGTGCATCTGGATCGGGTTGGCGTACTGGTTCCCGATGCTCCAGCCGTTCGTAGTGAAAAAGCCGATGCCGTTGAAGCGGATCGCCCGCGCCGCGTAGAAGACGAGGAACCCGGTGATGACCGCCAGGACGAGGGGGACCGCCGCGGCGGCCGCGGCGGTGATGCGGCGCATGTCCGACCCCCCCTCTCAGTGGATGCGGGCGATCTGGTGGCGGCTGATGGCCCGCACGGCCTTCGGCAGGCGGACGAAGCCCACCGCGTCGAGAAACGCGGGGGCGCTCCCCTCCCGCGACGCGAGGCACCAGTTCAAGAACCGGCGAAGAGCCCGGGCGGTGCGGGCCGAGGGCTGGTGCGTGCGAACCATAACGTATTCGTAGTTCACGATGGGGTAGGCGTTGGCCCCGGGGGCGTCGACGAGGCTCAGGCGCTCGTCGGCCGGAGTGCTCCCGACGCGCGCGCGGGCGGCGGCCTCGACCGTCGCCGGCGTGAGGGCGACGAAGCGTCCGGCCCGGTTCTCGAGACGGGCCGTCCCGAGGTGCTCGCGTCGGATCGCCGAGGCGTAGCTCACGCCGACGTAGGCGATCGCGTAGGGCGTCGTGTGCAGGGCCTCGACCATCCCGGGGTTGCCGGTGGCGCCGATCTCCCCGGGCACCGCCGGCCAGTTCACCGTCGTGCCGTAGCCCACGCGCTGCTTCCAGCCCGGGGTCGTGAAGGTCAGGTACTGGGTGAAGATGAAGGTGTCGCCGCTGCCGTCGCTGCGGTGGACGACCACGATGCGGTGGGCGGGCAACGGCACGCCGGGATTGAGGGCGGCGATGGCCGGGGCGTTCCAGCGCCGGATCCGTCCTTCGTAGATGGCGGCGAGGACCGGGCCGGAGAGGCGCAGGGCACGGCCGTCGAGGTGCGGGAGATGGTAGTTGACCATCTGGCTCGAGATGGCGAGCGGAATGTTGAGAAGGTTGGGGTGCCGCCGGGCGAGAAAGTCGCTGAGGTAGGCGTCGGAAGCCCCGAGGGTCACGAGCCCCGAGACCGCCTGGGCGATGCCCGTGCCGCTGCCGGTCCCCTCGGTGGTGATGCGCGTGGCCGGCACGAGGCGGGTGTAACGCGCGGCCCAGAGGTTGAAGAGCGGGTAGAGCAGGGTGGACCCCGTCTCGCTCAGGACCACCGGGCGGGGGGCGGCGCGGAGAGGGGAGACGGGCAGCGCAAGCGCAAGAAGGAGGGCGGGGACGGCGGACGTAAGGAACCGACGTGGGCTCATGGTGGGCCTCCGGGACGGCGACAGGAAGAAGAGAGCTCAAGCTTATGGCATATTTGTGACAGTTTCGTGAACGCGGGCGGGCTTGCCCGGCCGGCGGTCCCGTGGGGAGGGGCGCCCCGCGGACGCGGGGACTTGCCCCGGGGGGGCGGGTCGGCGACAATTGGGCGGACCGGTTCGATAGCGATCGCTTGGACCGGTGCCCGGCTCTTCCCACCCCCCCCCGTCCCCGTTCCCCGGCACGGAGGGACGCCGTCTGCGGGCGAACGCCATCCGCGCCCTTGCCATGGACGCCGTCGAGCGGGCGCGTTCGGGCCACCCCGGCATGCCCATGGGCATGGCCGACGTCGCCGAGGCGCTCTTCCTCGACCACCTTCGCTTTTCGCCGCGCCACCCGGACTGGCCGGACCGCGACCGCTTCGTGCTCTCGAACGGCCACGGGTCGATGCTGCTCTACGCGCTCCTTCACCTCACCGGTTACGACCTCGGGATCGACGACCTCAAGGCGTTTCGCCAGCTCCATTCGCGCACCCCGGGGCACCCGGAGCACGGGCTGACCCCGGGTGTGGAGACCACCACCGGCCCCCTCGCCCAGGGTCTTGCCCACGCCGTGGGCATGGCGCTGGCCGAGCGCCTTCTGGCGCGCCGGTTCAACCGCCCGGGCCACACTGTCGTCGACCACCGCACCTACGTCTTCGTCGGCGACGGCTGCCTGATGGAGGGGGTCTCGCACGAGGCCGCGTCCCTGGCCGGGAGTCTCGGTCTCGGCCGTCTCGTGGTTCTTTACGACGACAACGGGATCTCGATCGACGGGGGCGTCGACGGCTGGTTCCGGGACGACACGGCCGCGCGGTTTCGCGCTTACGGCTGGCGCGTCCTCGGCCCCGTCGACGGCCTCGACGGGGACGCCGTGAGCCGTGCGCTGGCCGAGGCCCGCACCGCCGAGGATCGCCCGACCTTCATCCCGTGCCGGACGGTGATCGGCTACGGGGCCCCCGACAAGGAGGGAACGGCCGAGGTCCACGGTTCCCCCCTCGGGGCGGAGGAGCTGGCCCGCGCGCGGGAGCGGCTGGGCTGGCCCTATCCGCCGTTCGTGATTCCGCCCGAAATCTCCGCCGCCTTCGACCGTCGGGAAGCGGGGGCACGGCTCGTCGCCGACTGGGAGCGACGCTTTGACGATTACCGGCGAGCGTTCCCCGATCTCTCCGCCGAGTTCGAACGGCGGCAGACCCGACGGCTCCCCGAGGCGCTCGCCGCCCGCTGGGAGGAGGCGCTCGCGCGGGCCCGGGCGCTCTCGAAACCGGAGGCCACGCGCCGCTCCTCGCGCGCGGTGCTCGGGACGATCGCCCCGTCTCTTCCGGAACTCGTCGGCGGGTCGGCCGACCTCAGCGAATCGAACGGGACCCTCTGGGAGGGGGCGGAGGTGATCCGCCCGGGGAGCCTCGACGGCCGCTATCTCCATTACGGGGTGCGCGAGTTCGCGATGGTCTCGGCCGTCAACGGCCTTGCGCTGCACGGCGGTTTGGTGCCCTTCGGGGCCACCTTCCTCGTCTTCACCGACTACGCCCGCAACGCCCTGCGTCTCGCCGCCCTCATGCGTCTTCCGGCGATCTACGTGCTCAGCCACGACTCGATCGCGCTTGGCGAGGACGGCCCAACCCACCAGCCGATCGAGCAGCTGGCTTCGCTGCGTCTCATTCCGGGGCTGACGCTCTGGCGGCCGGCCGACGCGTTCGAGACGGCCGTCGCCTGGCGCGACGCCCTCGAGCGTCGCGACGGGCCGACCCTTCTCGTCCTCAGCCGTCAGGGCCTTCCCCAGCTTCCGCACCCGGCGGAGGCAGACGTCGCGCGCGGGGCCTACGTCGTCGCCGACCCGCCGCGGCCGGCGGAGCTTCTCCTCCTCGCCACCGGCTCGGAGGTGGCGCTGGCCGTCGAGGCGGCCGGCCGTCTCGCGGCCGAGGGCCGTGCCGTCCGGGTGGTCTCGATGCCCTCGCGCGAGGTCTTCGAGCGCCAGGATCCGGCCTACCGCGAACGGGTGCTCCCCGCCGCCCTCGACCGCCGTCTCGTGATTGAGGCGGGGACCACCGCCGCCTGGGCCGGCTATGCCGGGCCGCGCGGGGCCGTGTTCGGCCTGGACCGTTTCGGTCTCTCGGCCCCCGGCCCCGAGGTCGCGCACGCCCTCGGGTTCGACGTCGAGCACCTCTGCGCCCGCGCCCGCGTGCTTTTGGATTCTCCTTCTCTTTCTTCTTCCCCCGGAGGTACGGCATGACCGCTCGTCTCGCCATCAACGGCTACGGCCGCATTGGACGCAACGTGCTGCGCGCGTTCGTCGAGGGAGGTCGGTCTCGGGATTTCGAGATCGTCGCGATCAACGACCTCGCCGATCTCGAGAGCAACGTGCTCCTGACCCGCCACGACTCGGTCCACGGGGCCTTCCCCGTCCCGGTGCGGGCCGAAGAGGGGTCCCTGGTGGTCGGGGAGACGAGGATCCGCGTCCTGGCCGAGCGCGACCCGGCGCGGCTCCCCTGGAAAGATCTCGGGATCGACCTCGTGCTCGAATGCACCGGGGCCTTCGCGAGCCGCGCCAAGGCCGGCCAGCACGTCGCGGCGGGCGCCCGCAAGGTTCTCATCTCGGCCCCGGCCGGGGACGACGTGACCACGATCGTCTACGGGGTCAACCACGGACGCCTCACGGATGCGGAAACGATCGTCTCGAACGCCTCGTGCACCACCAATTGCCTCGCTCCGCTCGTCGCCCCCCTGGCGCGCGAGATCGGCCTTGAGCGTGGCCTCATGGTCACGGTGCACGCCGCCACGAACGACCAGGTCGTGCTCGACGTCTACCACAAGGATCCCCGCCGTGCGCGCTCTTCGCTCGTGTCGATGATCCCGACCAAGACCGGCGCGGCGGCGGCCGTGGGCCTCGTGCTCCCCGAGCTTGCCGGCCGCCTCGACGGCTACGCCGTGCGCGTGCCGACCGCCAACGTCTCCTTTCTTGATCTCACCTTCGAGGCCGCCCGGGAGACGAGCCGCGAGGAGGTCGACGCCGTTCTCCGGCGCGCCGCCGAGGGACCGTTGCGCGGGATCCTCGCCGTGAACGACGAGCCCCTGGTCTCGATCGATTTCAACCACGATCCGGCCTCGTCGACCTACGACGCCACCCTGACGCGTGTGAACGGGGGGCGTCTCGTCAAGGTCTGCGCTTGGTACGACAACGAGTGGGGATTCTCGAACCGCATGCTCGACACCGCGCGGGCGTGGCTCGCGGCCCGTTGACCGTGTCTCTTCCGTTCCCGACGCTTGACGACGTCGACTGGCGCGGCCGTCGGGTGGTCGTGCGTGAGGACTTTAACGTCCCGCTGGCGGAGGGACGGGTGGCGAGCGACGCCCGCCTGCGCGCCGCCCTCCCCACGCTCCGTCTCCTCCTCGAGGGAGGGGCCCGCGTGGCCTGTCTCTCCCACCTCGGCCGCCCGCGGGGCGCGTGGGATCCCGCGCTCTCCCTGGCCCCCGTGGCCGCCGCCCTCGGCGAGCTCCTGGGCGAGCCCGTGCGTCTGTGCGCGAACCCCGACTCCCTGGCCTCGGGCTGGGAAGGCACGGAGCGTGTCCTCCTTCTCGAGAACCTCCGCTTTTTCCCGGGCGAGGGCCGTGACGAGGAGGCCTGGGGGCGTGTCCTCGGCACGCTCGGCGATGTCTACGTCATGGACGCCTTCGCCACCGCGCACCGTGCCGAGGCCTCGACCCACGCCGCGGTGCGGGCCGCCCCCCGCGCCTGCGCCGGCCCGCTTCTCGTCCGCGAGGTGGAAGCCATCGCGCGCGCGTGGGACAAGCCCGAACCTCCGGTGGTCGCCATCGTCGGCGGGGCGAAGGTGTCGACCAAGTTTGCGCTCCTCGGCGCGCTCCTCGAGCGGATCTCCACCCTTCTTCTCGGAGGCGGCATCCTCAACACCGTGCTCGCCGCCCGTGGGGTGGCGGTGGGCCGCTCGCTCCACGAGCCGGGGGAGGTGGCCGCGACCGCCGCGCTGCTTGCCCGGGCCCGCGAGCGCGGGGTGGACGTGCCGCTCCCCGTCGATGTCGTGGTGGCCCGTGCGCTCGACTCCACGGCCGAAGCCGACGTCCGCCCGCTGGCGGCGGTGGGGCCCGAAGAGATGATTCTGGACGTCGGTCCCGAAACCGTGGCCGCCTGGGCCCCCGCCTGCCGCGGGGCGGGCACGGTTCTCTGGAACGGACCCTTGGGGGTTTTCGAGTACCCGCAGTTTGCCGACGGGACCCGGGGCATCGCCCGGGCGGTGGCCCAATCGCGCGGCTACACCCTCGCCGGCGGCGGGGACACGCTGGCGGCCCTTGAGCGCTTCGGCCTTCTTGACGCGATCTCCTATTGCTCGACCGGCGGGGGCGCCTTCCTCACGTTCCTGGAGGGGGGGCGCATGCCCGCGCTTGAGGCCCTGCGCGCGCGGCGGGGTGCGGGCTGATGCGGCGGACCAAGATCATCGCCACCCTCGGCCCGGCCAGCCAGGACGGGCCGGTCCTCGAGGCGATGGTCCGCGCCGGGGTCGATCTCGTGCGCATCAACGCCGCCCACGGCGATCGCGCCCACATCGAGAGCCTCGCGCGCGAGGCCCGCGCGGCCGCCTCACGCGTGGGCCGCGACGTCGGGGTGCTGCTCGATCTCGCCGGCCCCAAGATCCGCATCGGACGCTTCCGCGACGGCGCGCTTACGCTTGCCGAGGGCGACCGCTTGGTGCTCGACACCGGTCTCGGCGACACGCCCGGCGACGGCGGGCGTGTCGGGGTGAACTACCCGGAGCTTCCCGCCGACGTTCGCCCGGGCGACCGTCTTCTTCTGGACGACGGGCAGCTCGTCCTGAGCGTCACCGCCACCACCGAGACCACCGTCGACTGCCGGGTCGAGACCGGCGGTGTGCTGAGCGACCACAAGGGACTCAACCGCCAGGGCGGGGGGCTGAGCGCGGCCTGCCTGACCGCGAAGGACCGCGACGACATCCTCACCGCGGCCGCGATCGGCGCCGACTACGTGGCCCTCTCGTTTGCCCGCGACGCCGGTGATGTCCGCGAGGCCCGCCGGCTTCTCCAGGCCGCCGGATCCACGGCGGGGATCGTCGCCAAGATCGAACGCGCCGAGGCTCTGGCCAACGTGCACGAGTTGTGCACCACCGCCGAGGGGGTGATGGTGGCGCGCGGCGATCTCGCGGTCGAGATCGGCGACTGGGAGCTCGCCGGGGCGCAGAAGCGCATCCTGCGGGTGGCCCACGAAACGAAGGCGGTGGTGATCACCGCCACGCAGATGATGGAATCGATGGTCCATTCCCCCGTGCCGACACGGGCCGAGGTGCTCGACGTGGCCAACGCCGTCCTCGACGGGACGGACGCGGTCATGCTCTCGGCCGAGTCGGCGGTCGGGCGCAACCCCGTGCGCGCCATCGAAGCCATGGCCCGCGTGTGCGTCGGCGCCGAGCAGGAACGGATCACCACCCGCCCCCGGCTGCGCGGCGACGAGCGGTGGGCCTCGGTCAACGAGGCGCTGGCCATGGCCGCCGTCTACGCCGCCTCGGGCCTCGGCGCCCGCGCGATTGCCGCCCTCACCGAATCGGGAACCACGGCCCTCCTCTGCTCGCGCGTGCGCACCGGGGTGCCCATCTACGCCCTGACCCGCAACGCCCGAACGCGCGCCCGCGTCACCCTGATGCGGGGGGTGGTGCCCGTGGACTTCGATCCTCTGGCGGGGCCCGACGTCGCCCGCGAGGCGGTGCGGCGGCTGCTGGCCGTCGGTGCGGTGACGGCGGGCGATCTCGTCGTCGTCACCCGCGGCGACCGCGGCGGGGTCGCGGGCGGCACGAACGCCCTCAAGATCGTGCGCGCCGGTGAAGAGGACGGGGCGGTATAATAGGGAGATATCCACGAAACGGATGCCTTCCATGCGCACAACCCGTCCCCTTCTTCCCGCCCTGGCGGCCCTCGCCTTCCTCGCGCTGCCCGCCGCGCGTGCAGCTTCCGCCACCCACGCGCTCATGAAGCAGCAGGGTTGCTTTGTCTGTCACGCCGTCGACGTGAAGATCGTGGGTCCGGCGTACGCCTGGGTCGCCTACCGTTACCGCGGCGACAAGACCGCGGTGCTTCACCTTGCCGACAAGATCATCCACGGCGGAGCCGGCGTGTGGAATCCTTGGACGGGAGGGATTCCGATGCCTCCGCACCCGACCCTCACCCTGGCTCAGGCCGAAGCCATGGCGCGTTGGGTGCTTGCCCAGAAGCCCGTCGCTCCGCCCAAGCCCTGATCCCGCCCGGGGCCGTGCGGTGCTCCCGCGCCGCACGGCCCTCGGGAGGAAAGTCGGGCGCGTGCCGTATCCCGCAAGGCTCTGGCGAGGTTCTTGGGGAACCTTCGCCGACGTGCCCGCCGCTTCGGTGGGTGCAGTCTGGTGCAGGTGATCGAACGGTTGTGGCCCTACGTGCTCGTCTGATAAAGACTATTCCGGACGGGCGCGGACTCCAAGCGTCTGGTGCGAGCTGGATGAGTGGATGCGTCACCGGCTGCGGGCGACCCAGCTCAAGCAGTGGTGACGTGGCCCGGCGACCTTCCGGGAATTGCGGGCGCGTGGGACATCCGTCGAGGTGGTGGCCACGGCGGTGGCGAGTCATCGCCGCCGGTGGTACGACAGTCGTCTGGCCCTCAACCGCGTCCTGAGCATCTCCTCTCTTTGGTCGCCTCGGCATGCCTCGCCTCGCCTGACCTCAACGTCTCGAACCGCCCGGTGCGGGCCCGCCGGGTGGTGTGGCAGGGGAGCGGTCTTCACGGGCCGCTCCCTATGCCGTCGAGCGGTCGTGCCGTGGCGCACCCGAGAAAAAACCAGCGGAGGTTGCCCCCCGCTGGTCGTGGGCATGAACCGTGAGCTTCGTGGGCTCAAGCTGGGCTGAAATGGCAACCATGCGTAGTGCAAACGGTGATGCCAACCAAGTCGCCAAAAGCATTGAATTCCCCAAGTTCCATTCCCCAAGACCCAGAAGCAATTACGTGGGAACTGCAGGGGCATTGAACAGCACCGTTCGGCTGAGAACCAAGAGGAGATCCGCCAAGCCTTGAAATCGTGATATGGTTTCGCGTCATGTCCACGATCGCAAGAGGCGTGCCTTGCAGATTGTTGATCTGGAACACTCTTGCTTGGCCCACGGTCCACATGTACTCCATGACCGAAGGATCTTGACTAATGTTGGGGACGGGCGGGTAGGAAGATCCCAATCCAGTCAAGGCGTGATTGAACGGCAAAGCCCCCCCGGTCCCTTGCCTCTGCGTGGTGGCCGATGCCGTCCCGAGCGCAAAAGACGCGGTTCCAAGCACGAGCAAAGAAATCAGCAGAAGAACTGGCTTGGTTTTGCAAAAAGGTCGA
>JAKAQQ010000193.1 GCA_021819635.1 Pseudomonadota bacterium | reverse complement strand
GAAGAACCGTGCCCCCGCGCGGGAGGCGCGTGCCCACCGCGAGCTGGGCCTTGGCGTAGGCCTCCCCGAAGCTCTCGCCGATGCCCATGACCTCGCCGGTCGATTTCATCTCCGGCCCGAGGATCGGATCCGACCCCCGCAGCTTGAGGAACGGGAAGACCGGGGCCTTGACCGAGACGTAACGGGGGCGCCGCTCACGGGTGTCGATCCCCTGCGCGGCAAAGCTCCGGCCCATCATCGCCCGCGCGCCGATCCGGGCGAGAGGAAGGCCCACGGCCTTCGAGACGAAGGGGACGGTGCGCGAGGCCCGCGGGTTGACCTCGAGCAGGTAAATCTCCCTGTCCTGGACGGCAAACTGGACGTTCATGAGGCCCACGACACCGAGCGCGCGGGCGAGCGCAACGCTCTGCTCGCGGACAAGAGCGAGGGTCGGCTCCTCGAGACTGTGGGCGGGGAGCGAGCAGACCGAGTCGCCCGAGTGCACGCCGGCGTGCTCGACGTGCTCCATGATGCCCCCGATCAGGACCTCGCGGCCGTCCGCCACGACGTCGACGTCGATCTCGACGGCGTGCGTGAGGTAGCGGTCGAGAAGCACCGGGAGCACCTGGGGCGTCGGCAGAAGACGCGCCATGTAGGTCTCAAGCTCCTCGCGGTCGAAGAGGACCTCCATGGCGCGCCCGCCCAGGACGTAGGAGGGGCGCGCAAGGAGGGGGAAGCCGAGCGCCTCCGCGGCGGAGGCGGCCTCCGCACTCGTGCGGACGCTGCGGCTCTCGGTCTGGCGGAGACCGAGGGTGGCGACGAGGGACTGGAAGCGGGCGCGGTCCTCGGCCCGGTCGATGGCCTCGGCGCTCGTGCCCGGAATCGGGACCCCGGCGGCGGCAAGGCGGGCGGCCAGCTTGAGCGGGGTCTGTCCTCCGTACTGGACGATCACCGCCTCGGGCCTCTCGCGGTCGATGACCTCGCTCACGTCCTCGAAGGTCAGGGGCTCGAAGTAGAGCCGGTCCTGCGTGTCGAAGTCGGTCGAGACCGTCTCCGGGTTGCAGTTGATCATGATGGTCTCGAAACCGTCCTCGCGCAGCGCCACGGCCGCGTGCACGCAGCAGTAGTCGAACTCGAGCCCCTGGCCGATCCGGTTGGGGCCACCCCCGAGGACGATCACTTTGCGCCGCTCGTCGGGCGCCGACTCGTCCTCCTCCGCGTAGGTCGAGTAGAGATAGGCGGTCGAGGTCGGGAACTCGGCGGCGCACGAGTCGATGCGCTTGTAGACCGGGCGCAGCCCGAGGGCGCGGCGGCGGGCGCGCACCTCGTCCTCCCCCACGCCGAGGAGCGCGGCCAGGCGGCTGTCGGCAAACCCCTTGCGCTTGAGGCGGCCGAGGTCCTCGCGGCCGAGGTCCTCGAGGCGGCGGGCGCGAAGCGCGTGCTCTTCGTCCACGAGGTCCGCGATCCCGTCCAGAAACCAGGGATCGATCGCGGTGGCCGCGTGCACCTCCTCGGGGGAGAGGCCGGCGCGAAACGCCTCGGCCACCCACTGCAGACGTTCCGGACCGAACACCGTGAGCTCGTTGCGGACGCGCGCACGGCGCTCCTCGAGCGGAAAATCCCCCGGGAGCAACGCGCCGAGTCCGTCGATCCCCGTCTCGAGACCGCGCAGCGCCTTCTGGAGGGCCTCCGGAAACGAGCCCCCCACCGCCATGACCTCGCCGACCGACTGCATCTGCGTGCCGAGCCGCTGCTGGGTCTCCGGGAACTTCTCGAACGTGAAGCGGGGGATCTTGACCACGACGTAGTCGAGCGTGGGCTCGAACGAGGCGGGGGTGCGTCCGTCGGTGATCTCGTTGCGGAGCTCGTCGAGCGTGTAGCCGACCGCCAGCTTGGCGGCCACGCGGGCGATGGGGAAGCCCGTCGCTTTCGAGGCGAGCGCCGAGGAGCGCGAGACCCGGGGGTTCATCTCGATGACGTTGAGGCGCCCGGTGCGGGGATCGACCGCGAACTGCACGTTCGCCCCCCCGGTGTCCACGCCGACCTTGCGGACGACGGCCACGGCCGCGTCGCGCAGGACCTGGTGTTCCTTGTCGGTGAGGGTCTGGATCGGGGCCACGGTGATGGAATCGCCGGTGTGGATCCCCATCGGGTCGAGGTTCTCGATGCCGCAGACGATGATGACGTTGTCGCGCGGATCGCGGACGACCTCGAGCTCGAATTCCTTCCAGCCGAGGAGCGACCGCTCGACCAGGATCTCGTGCGTCGGCGAGAGGGCGAGCCCGCGCTCGGCGATGTCGACGAACTCCTCGCGGTTGTACGCGATCCCCCCGCCGGTCCCGCCCAACGTGAAGGAGGGGCGGATCACGGTCGGGAACCCGATCTCGCCCTGGACCGCAAGCGCCTCCTCGAGGCTGTGGGCGGCCCGCGAGAGCGGGGTTTCGAGCCCGATCTCGGTCATGGCCGTACGGAACTTCTCGCGGTCTTCGGCGATCTCGATTGCGTCGCGGCGGGCGCCGATGAGCTCGACCCCGAGGCGGCCGAGCGCGCCGGAGGCGTCGAGCTCGAGGGCGAGGTTGAGCGCCGTCTGGCCGCCCATGGTCGGGAGGAGCGCCTCGGGCCGCTCGGCCTCGAGGACACGCACGAGCGTGTCGTGTTCGAGAGGCTCGATGTAGACGGCGTCGGCCGTCGCCGGATCGGTCATGATCGTCGCCGGGTTGGAATTGACGAGGACCACCCGGTAGCCGTCCTCCCGGAGCGCCCGCACGGCCTGGGTCCCGGAATAGTCGAACTCGCAGGCCTGACCGATGACGATCGGCCCGGCGCCGATCACGAGAATCGTGCGGAGGTCCCGACGCTTAGGCACGGGCGTTCTCCCGGTGGGCGGCGGCGAGGGCGACGAAGCGGTCGAAGGCCGGCGCGAGATCGTGCGGGCCGGGGCTCGCCTCGGGGTGCCCCTGGAGCGAGAAGACCGGGCGGCCCTCAAGGACCAGTCCCTGGACCGTGCCGTCGAAGAGCGAGCGGTGGCTCACCCGGACGCCGGAGGGAAGGTTGTCGTCGGCGACGGCAAACCCGTGGTTCTGGCTGCTGATCGCCACCGTCCCCGTGGCGAGGTCGGCCACCGGGTGGTTGGCCCCGTGGTGCCCGAACTT
>JAKAQQ010000192.1 GCA_021819635.1 Pseudomonadota bacterium | reverse complement strand
TCCGATCTAGGGCTGTCCGTCGAGGGGCGAGAGCGGGGCTTGGTGGTGTTCTTCGGTGAACGGTGTGAGCACGACGGGGCATCCGTCGTAGACAAAAACGTACGCCGTCAACGACGCCTCATGGCGGGGAAAGCGGTAGCGGCGGGTCTGAAGCTCGTAGGGCCGGCCTTTGTCGATCAAGTGCCAGGCCACTTCCTCCGGGGTCTGGCAGAACACGTGCAGTTCGATGCCGGTGCGGGTTGCGGCGATCCCGCGTAACGCGTCGCCGGTGAGGGCGCTCTCAAGAGGATGCAGGAAGGCCATCACCCGAAGGGCAAGCCGCCGCAGATGCTCCACCCGGGCGGAGGCGTCCGGTGTGTAGAGGCTCTGGCGGAGGAGGCGGGCGGACTCGATCTCTTCGTTGGTGGGCAAGTGGGCCCCGTGGGCCGGTTCGCCGAATCCCACCGCGGCCTTGCGCTTTGCAAGCCCGTAGTCGGCGATGCCGTGGTCGAGCATGAGGCGCGCGGCCTCGTCGGCGATTGCTTGGCGACGGGCGCTGGCGGCGCGCTGCGAGAGCCGGCGACTCATGGGTTCGCGGAGCCTCCTCTTGCCTCTCTCCCCGGCATTGTAGGCCGGGGAGAACGTGACGTGCGGAGGGAGGGCGGGGCTCAAAAAATGTGATGATGCCGGTGTGGGTGAGTGCTCGGGCAGAGCGGCGGAAGCTTGCCGGCCTCAAAGACCTCGAACATCGTGTGCGGGTCGCCGGGGCCGCAGCGCAGCCCCGTGCGTGTGTCGATGCGCGCGACGACGATTCCGGGCGGGGGCGTGTAGGGACGATCGGGGCGATGGGCTAAGGCCGGTCCCATGTAATCGATCCACATGGGCAGGGCGGCCAAGGCTCCGACTTGGCCGTAACCCAAGGTACGGTTGTCGTCCCGCCCGACGTACACGAGGGTGACCAGATAAGGGTCGAACCCACCGAACCAGGCGTTCACGTAGTTGTTGGTTGTTCCCGTCTTGCCCGCGAGATCGACCCGGTGCAAGGATTGAGCCGCGACGCCTGTCCCGAACTGGATCACCGACTGCATCATGCTGGTGATGAGGTAGGCGTTTTGCGGTGTGATCACCCGTGGGGCGAGGCGCGGGTGGAGTGCGGAGGGGAGCACAAGAGTCCGGGGATGCCGGGGGGGCGTCGGATCGATGGGGTCGGGCCGGACGGAAGCCGTCTTGGAGACGGTCGCCCCGTGCGGGGCGCGGAGAGCGCACCGCGGGCAGGCCCGCAGTGGGTCGGCCACGAGGACGGGGACTCCGGCGGCGGTTCGCACGGAGCGGATGAAATAGGGAGCCACGAGAAAGCCGCCGTTGGCGAACGCGGCGTACCCACGGGCCATGGACCAAGGGGTGACGTCGGCGCTGCCCAGAACGAGGGTGAGATCGTGCGGAAGGCGCCGGGGGTTAAAGCCAAAGCGGCGGATGTAGTGGAGGGCGTAGCCCACCCCGATGTCGTCGAGGAGACGCACGGAGACGAGGTTGCGCGAGCGGGCCAGGGCGACCCGAAGACGCGTCGGGCCGAAGAAACGGCCGGTGTAGTTGCCGGGCTTCCAGATGTTCTCGCGCCGGGCGTTGGCGATGACGATGGGCGCATCGTTGATCACCGTGGCCGGCGTCATCCCCCGGTGCAGGGCCGCCGAATAGACAAACGGCTTGAACGACGAGCCCGGCTGGCGGAAGGCCTCGGTGACCCGATTGAAATTGCTGAGGCGGTAGGAGAAACCGCCCACCAAAGCACGGACGGCTCCGTCTTGCGGGGCGAGGGAAACGAGCCCGCCTTCGGCCCAAGGAATTTGGGCGAGAATCCAGCGGCCGGCCCCGTTGCGCATGACGTAGATCAGGTCGCCGGGAGCCAGAGCCTGACGGGCGCTGGTGAGGGGAGGGGCGATGTTTGACACGCCGTGGAACGGGCGGGCCCAAGAGACGGCGGCCCAGTCGAGACGCACCGGACCGCGGCGCGTGACGACCGACGCGGAGCGGCGTGAGACACTGAGCACGAGCGCCCGGTGAAGACCGTGGATGCGGGCCACGCGACGAAGCGCCCTTCTGCGGGCGCGTGCGGAGAGGCTTTGTGGGTTGGCCACGACGCCCGAGGGACCGCGGTAACCGTAGACGCGGCCGTAGGCCTCAAGATCCCGTCGGTAGGCGACGTTGGCTTCGTGCTGGAGCCGCGCGGAGAGCGTGGTGAGCACCTTGTATCCGAGGGTGGTGGCCGCCTTGCCGAACCGGTGGTCCATGTACTGCAGGACCATGGCGGCCACGTAGGGGGCGTGGACGGCGCTGTGCGGGCCGTGCAGGTGCACGCGGATCGGTGCCCGCATGGCGGCGCGGTACATCGTGCGGTTGATGTACCCGAGTTTGAGCATGCGCCCGAGGACGTAGGCCCGGCGTGCGCGAGCCCGCCGCCGGCTGGCCACGGGGTTGTCCAGAGAAGGGGCCTGGGGAAGCCCGGCGAGCATGGCCATTTCGGGGAGTGTGAGGCGGCTCACGCGGGTTCCGTAATACACGTCCGCCGCCGCCCCGAGTCCGTAGGCGTGGTTCCCGAAATAGATTTTGTTGAGATAGAGCTTGAGCACTTCTTCCTTGCTGAAGTCGTGGGCCAGGCGCAGCGCGAGGAAAACCTCGCGGATCTTGCGGGTGTAGGTCTTCTGGTGTCCGAGAAAATAATTGCGGGCCACCTGCATGCTGATGGTGCCGCCTCCCTGGCTCTTGTGACCCGTGAGCGCAAGATGGAGGGCCGCGCGCGTGAGACCGATCACGCTGATCCCGGGGTGGGCGAAGAAACGGGCGTCTTCCGCCGCGAGAAAAGCGTCGATCAGAAGGGGAGGGAGCTGATGGTAGGCGAGAGGGCGACGGCGTTCGTTGCCAAACTCGGCGATGAGGCCTCCGTGCCGCGAGTAGATGCGCAGCGGGGCCTGAAGTTCAATGTTGCGGAGAAGGGCGAGCGAAGGCAGGCTGGGCGCCACCCAGAAGTAGACCGACGCGGTGGCGACGACCCCCACGAGGGCCAACAGGAGAAAGGCGAGGATCCCGCCGAGGAGCCCCCGGCGGAGCTGGGATCCAAGGCCCCTGGGAGGGGGGGGGGGCGGGCGGTGGTTAGATCGGAAG
>JAKAQQ010000191.1 GCA_021819635.1 Pseudomonadota bacterium | reverse complement strand
ACTTCCGCCGTGCGGACGTTCGATCCGAAGAGCGGGCGGGTCTCGACCCTGGTCGGGTCGGGGCTCTTCGTCTTCGGCGACCGCTCGGGGCGGTTCTCCGACACGCTTCTCCAGCACCCCCTCGGTGTCGCCTGGTCCGCGGGAAAGATCTGGGTGGCGGACACCTACAACGGCGCCCTCAAGGTCCTCGACGAGGAGGCGGGTACGAGTGGGCGCGTGCTCGGCGGTCTCGACGAGCCCGGGGGGCTTGCGGTCGAGGCCTCGGGCCCCGTCTGGATCGCCGAGACCAATCGGCAGCGGATCCTCCGCCACGATCCCCGCACGGGGGAAACCGCGGCCTTCGATCTTCCCGCTCCCTGAGGCCGTAATGGAAGCCGAAGACTTTCGTCGACTCGTCGCCCGCGCCCCCCTCCTTCCGGGGGTCTACCGTCTCCTCGACGCCGCGGGGAACGTCCTCTACGTGGGCAAGGCCGACCGTCTGCGGGTGCGGCTTCGGAGCTACGCCTCGCTCGACCGGCTCGGGCCCCGCCTCCGTCGTCTCCTGGCCCAGGTGCGCGACGTCGAGATTACGGTCACCTCGAGCTCGGCCGAAGCGCTCCTTCTCGAAAGCAACCTCATCAAACACTACCGGCCGCGGTACAACGTCATCTTCCGCGACGACAAGAGCTACCCCTACATTCGTCTCACCGACACGCTCGGTTTCCCGCGTTTCGTCCTCTACCGTGCGCGTCACCCCTCCGGGCGCTGCTTCGGCCCCTACCCCAACCCCACCGCCGTGCGCGAGACGCTCCAGCAGCTGTCCCGTTTCTTTCGGCTCCGCAACTGCAACGACCGCTTCTTCACCAACCGCCGGCGGCCCTGTCTCCAGTACGAGATCGGCCACTGCTCGGCGCCCTGCGTCGGGCGGGTGAGCGCGGAGGACTACGCCCGGGCGGTGGCGCAGGCCGTCCGTTTCCTCGAGGGCAACACCCACGATGTCCTCGACGCCCTGAACGCCCAGATGACCGAGGTCGCGGCCCGTTACGAGTTCGAGAAGGCGGCCGAGATCCGTGACCGCCTGCTCCAGATCCGCCAGATCCAGATGCACCAGGTCGTCAGCCGGAGCGGGGGGGATCTCGACGTGATCGCCTTGGCCGAGCGCCCGCCGCTGCGGCTCGTGGCCGTGATGCGGATCCGCGCCGGGCGGACCCTCGGGACCTGGAGCTACCCGGCCCGTGGCGGCCTCGAGGAGACGGCCGAAGAGGCCCTCGCGTCCTTTCTCCTCCAGCACTACGCGGGGGGCGATGCCCCGCCCGAGATCGTTCTCGACCGCGCGCTTCCCGACGCCCGGGCGGTGGCCGAGGTCCTTGCCCGAGGGCGCCCGGCGCCCCCCCGGCTCACGCTCGGCCGCCGCGGCGACCGGCGCCGCTGGGTGGCGATGGTCGAGGAGAACGCGCGCCACGCGCTCGCCATGCACCACGCCGGCGAGGCCCTCCACCGCGGACTCCTCGAGGAACTCACGCGCCTCGTGGACGCCCCGCATCCGCTTCAAAGAGTGGCCTGCTTCGACGTGAGCCACACGATGGGGGAGGCGACCGTGGCCTCCTGCGTCGTGGCCGGCCCCGAGGGCCTTATGAAGGAGGCCTACCGGCGCTACAACATCCGCGCCGCCGCCCCGGGGGACGATTACCACGCGCTTGAGGAGGCGCTCGGGCGGGCGCTCCGTCCGCGCGGGGCGAGAGCGGAGAGGGGGGGGGACGTCCCCCCTCCGGTCGAAGCGGACGAACGGCCGGATCTCCTCCTCATCGACGGGGGGCTTCGTCAAAGGGATGTGGCCCGGCGGGTGCTCGCCGAACTCGGCCTCGAGGGGCGGATCGCGATCCTCGCCATTGCCAAGGGGCCGGCCCGAAAGCCGGGGGAGGAGAAGATCTACGGCGCCGCGCACGACGACCCGCTCCCCCTCGACGCGCACGCCCCGCTCTTCCACTTCCTCCAGCGTCTCCGCGACGAGGCCCACCGCTTCGCCATCCGGGGCCACCGCCTCCGGCTTCGACGGCGGGCGGGCGGCTCCGCGCTCGAGGGCATCCCGGGGCTCGGGCCGAAACGGCGCCGGCAGCTTCTCGTACACTTTGGAGGACTGCACGACCTGGCGCGCGCGGGGGTGGAGGACATCGCCCGGGTGCCGGGGATCCACCGGACCCTTGCCGAGAGGGTCTACCGAAGCCTCCATGACGAGCCGCCCGCCTAGCCTCCCCAACATCCTGACGCTGCTGCGCATCTTCCTCGTCCCGGTCTTCGTGGCGGTCGACTTCTTGGCGCCCCACGGGTGGGCGGGGCCGCTTGCGGCCGCGGTGTTTGCGCTGGCCGCGGTCACCGACGGGCTCGACGGGGCGCTCGCCCGCAAGTGGGGCTCGACGAGCCGCTTCGGGGCGGTCGTCGATCCCATCGCCGACAAGCTCATGGTGACGGCGGCGCTTCTCCTCCTTCTCGTCCGGTCGCCCACCTTTCTCCTCTTTTTTGCGGCGCTCGTGATCGTGAGCCGCGAGCTCGTGATTGCCGGGCTTCGCGAATGGATGGCGGGAGCCGGCGCGTCGGGGAGCGTGCGGGTGAGTTTCGTGGCCAAGTCCAAGACCGCCGTCCAGATGCTGGCGCTCGTCACGCTTCTCGCCCATCCCGGGGCCTTTCTCGATCGGGTGGGGCTCGTGCTCCTCTACGTCTCGGTCGTGCTCACGCTTTGGTCCGGGGCGGCGTATCTTTGGGCTTCCTGGCTCTTTCTCCGCCGTGGGTTCGAGAGGAAGAGCGGCGCGTAACGGAGGGACGCACGCGGCGACAGAGGAGTGCGCACGCACGCCCAGGTGGCGGAATGGTAGACGCAAGGGACTTAAAATCCCTCGGCTTCGGCCGTGCCGGTTCGAGTCCGGCCCTGGGCACCACCTTGAAGGAGGGGGGGGCGGGGCGATCCTTGCCGCCGTCTCCGTTTTGCCTTGAAAACGCTGGATTACCCCGGGAACGGGTGCCGGATCTGAGGGAGGACGGGGCCCATCGGCCGAGCTGGCAACCGGAGCGGTTGGCCGGCCAAGGCTCGTACAACGGGCTGCCCCACCCAGACAAAAGCCTTCTTCCCCCAAGCCGGCGGGCGTGGCGTTGATCGGTCGCCCAACCTGGAGC
>JAKAQQ010000190.1 GCA_021819635.1 Pseudomonadota bacterium | reverse complement strand
CTCAATGGCCAACCTCGACGTTGCCGGCGGGTCGGGGCTCGACCTGGTGGTGGCGGTGTCGCCGTTGTCGCACGCCTCGCCGCTGCCGAGCCTGCAGCTGAGCGATCTCATGAGGCAGCCTCTGCGCGCCCACCTGTGGGCCGAGATCGCCGCCCTGCGCCGCAGCGGCACCACAGTCGTGGCCATCCAGCCCGGGCGCTCGGTCGCCGTTTCCGGCGCCACCGCGAGATGGCTGTGGCGGACGGAATACACGATGTAGACGGCAAGCCCCACCGCAAGCCAGATGAAGAACGCGTGCCACGTGAGCGCCGGCAGGTTCAGCATGAGATAGAAGCAGGTGAGGGCGCCCAAGGCGGGGAAAAGGGGCGAGAAGGGCGTCCGGAATGGCCGCTCGAGCTCCGGGCGGTTGGCGCGCAGCCAGATCACGCCAAGGCAGACGACCGTGAAGGCGGCGAGCGTTCCCATGTTCACGAGCTTGGCGAGATCCGTGATCGGGGTGAGACCGGCGACGACGGCCATGACGCAGCCGAGACCCAGGATCACGGGCACCGGCGTTCCGGTCTTGGGATGAACGCGGCCGAAAACCGAGGGAAGGAGCCCGTCCCGGCCCATCGACATGAGAATGCGCGAAAGGCCAAAGTAGAGGACGAGCATGACCGTGGTCAGGCCGGCGATCGCGCCCACGGCCACGGCCGCCGCCCCCCAGTGGTAGCCAATATGGATGAGGGCCGAGGCCACCGGGGAGGGGACGTTGAGGGTCCGGTAGGGCACGATGCCTGTGAGGAGCGCCGCGACGACCATGTAGAGAACCGTGCAGATCAGGAGCGAGGCCAGGATGCCGATCGGGGCATCCCGCTGGGGATTCTTGGTCTCCTCGACCGCCGTGGAGACGGCGTCAAACCCGATGTAGGCGAAGAAGATGAGCGACGCCCCTTCGACCACGCCCTGCCAGCCGTAACGGTGATCGGCACGGGGGGGGACGAAGGGGTGCCACAGATGAACGTTGAAGTGCGGGAGGGCCAGGATGATGAAGAGCCCGAGCGCGAGAAGCTTGACCACCACCATGACGGCGTTGAAGCGCGCGCTCAGCTTGGCCCCGACCGCGAGAAGCACCGCCAAGACGAGGATGATGCCGGCGGCAAGGATATTGAAGCTTCCGTGGCCGGCGTGGTGCGGAAGTGCCTGAAAGGGGCCGGCGGTCAGGGTCGGCGGCAGGTGCATCCCCACGGCGCTGAGCGCGTTCGTGACGTACCCCGACCAGCCCACGGCCACGGTGCATACCCCGACGCCGTACTCGAGGATGAGGTCCCAGCCGATGATCCAGGCAACAATTTCCCCGAGCGTGGCGTAGCCGTAGCTGTACGCGCTTCCGGCCCCGCCGATGGTCGAGGCCAGCTCGGCGTAAGAGAGGGCGGTGAAGGCGCAGGCCACCCCCGCGAGCACGAAGGAAAGGACGATCGCCGGGCCCGCCGAGGTCGCCGCGGCGACGCCGGTGAGCACGAAGATGCCGGCGCCCACGATGCACCCGATCCCCATGAGCGTGAGATCAACGGGGCCCAGAACCTTCTTGAGAGAGGAAGGCGGGGCGACGTCGGCGATGGCCTTGCGGCGGAAAAGATTCATGCGTGGACTCCTGGGCCGGGGCCCCGGCGAGAGCAACGGTCCGGGCATCCTAGCCGAAGCCGGGACGCGTGACAAGCCCGGGGTGTCTCGCCTCCGCCCTGACTACAATGGGGACCCCGTCCGTCCGGGGCCACCCGCATGAACCGTACCGAACCCGTCGTGATCGAGGGGCCCGCCGGGCGACTCGAGGCCATCCTCGTAAAATCCGCCGCGCCGCGCTCCGCCGCGCTTCTCCTCCATCCCCATCCCCTCTACCAAGGGACGATGGAGAACAAGGTCGTGACCACCCTCGCCCGGGCGGTCGAGCGTCTCGGCGGGGCCAGCCTTCGTTTCAATTTCCGTGGGGTCGGCGCGAGCGGCGGAACCTACGACGGCGGGCGTGGGGAAAAGGACGACGCACGGGCCGCCGCGTCTTGGCTCCGCGGCCGTTACCCGGCCCTCCCGCTCTGGGTCATGGGTTTCTCTTTCGGCGCCGCCCTCGCCTTCGATCTCGCCCCAGAACTCGAGGCATCCTTTCTGGTCACGGTGGCCCCCCCCGTCGCCATGGTCACGCGCTCCACCGCCCCGTCTTGCCCCTGGCTCCTTATTCTGGGGGATGCCGATGAGGTCGTCGACCCCGAAGCCGTACGCGGCTGGGCGGCCTCGATCGCGCCTCCCCCCGACCTCGTGGCCGTCCCCGGGGCAAGCCATTTCTTCCACGGACGGCTCGGGGCGATCGTCGGGGCCGTCGAGAGCACCGCCCGTCGCCACGGCCTCGACGGACACGTCAAGGAAGGGTGAAAACCTCGGCCAACGTATAATTCGCACCGCGTCGCCCTGACTCCAATTCCGTGTCCCGCCTAAACCTCTTTATCCACGCCCATCCCTGGCTTGTCGCCGCCCTCGGCGTCGTGCTCGTGCTCCTTGTCGTGGACGAGATCGATCGGCGGCGTCGGGGGTTCCGTGCCCTCGGCCCCCACGAGGCCGTGCGGCGCATCAACGCCGGGGCCCTCGTGCTCGACCTCCGCGCGCGCTCGGCCTACGAATCCGGACACGTCGCCCACGCGCTTCACGTCCCCCCCGCCGAGCTCGACGACCGGCTGCCCGCCCTGCTCAAGAAATCTCCGCCGGGCCTCGTTCTCTACGGAGCCGAGGCCTCGCGCCTCGCCCGGCGTCTCCACGCCCGGCACCCCGAGCTCGAGCTCGGCATCCTCGCCCATGAGCTCGCGGACTGGAAGGCCGAGCACCTGCCCCTCGTCCGCGGCAAGGACCCGGTCTGAACGCCGTGGCGCCCCGCTTCGTTCTCTACACGGCCGTCTCCTGCCACTACTGCGTGCGGGCCAAGGCCCTCCTCGACCGACGGGGCTGGACGTACGAAGAAATTGATCTCACCGCCGCCCCCGAGGCCCGCGCCGCCCTCGTGGCCCAGACCGGCATGCGCACCGTGCCCCAGATCTTCCTCGACGGCGTTCTCCTCGGAGGCTACGACGATCTTCACGCGCTTGACCTCTCGGGCGAACTCGCGCGCCGTTACGAAGGATCGCCCCCCTCCCCCCCCCGACCAGGAC
>JAKAQQ010000189.1 GCA_021819635.1 Pseudomonadota bacterium | reverse complement strand
GTTGGTGCCGAATGCGCCGGAGCGCGTCCTCCGGAGCCAAGCCCGCGTGCTCCAGCGCCCATGCGATGAGACTCGGGTCCGGGGGGTGTGCCGGAAGGAGAAGATCAAGGTCATGGACGTCGCGCACGGCGGTGCGCTCGAGCAGCGCCGCGAGCTTCATCGCGGCCAGCGTGCCTTCGTCGTAAAGATCGATGTAGAACGTCCCCAGGCCGTAAGCGGCGACGCCCGAGACGGCAACCTGGCGAACCCGGCCCGGCGGCGGCGGACGGCGCGACACCTCAACCTTCATGGAGAAGGGCTCGCCAGAGGGTCCGCGGCCACCCACCTTCCACCTCGGTGAGAGCTCCGCCTTTCCGGGCGAGCTGATCTCTGCGTCAACGATCCCGCTGCCGCGGAGCGCGTGCTGGAGCGCTCGGCGGACCTGGTGATGAAGGCTTTCGGCCGTGCGCAGTGAGGGGGGCGGGAAATCGAGATCGACGTCGCGGGTGAGCCGGGATTGGGCGTAGAGCGTCGCAACCGCGACTCCGCCCTTCAGTACGAACCCACCCTTTGTGGCACGGAAGAGTTCGCAGAGAAAGCGGGCTTGGACTCGTTGGAGGAGGTCGGGCATGACGGATTGATGTATTACGACAGTGCATATTATATGCACTTCCTGAGTACATACGGCGCTTTTTGGATCGGAGGAGGCGGGGAATGCGCACGCGGCGGCCTGGGGCGCCGTGGCCAAAGAGACGGGTGCGCGTGCTTCCGGCCGTCGTTCGTGGCCGAGGGGAAGGGTGGTCTGGATTTGACGCGAACCGTGCCGTTGTCTCTCCTGAAGCCGCCGCTTGAGGAACACGGCCGCGTTCGGTGCCCATATCGGCGTCACTGCAGGCGGCGAGCCGTCGAAGACGTGCGTCCCCTCGCGCTCGGCGGTGCGTTGGCGCCCTTCGTTGGCCCCTCAATCAGGTGCTCGGACGGAAAGTCGGCCTGCCCGGTCGCCACGCAGGCCGACCTTGCGCCGCCCCCCCCGGACCCGCACCGATCGTCCGGAGCGGCGCGGCGTCCGTCCTGATCGCCGTTCCTGTCAGTGCGTCTTCCACGCGATGGCCGCGCTTGACGATCCGGCAAGAGGGAAGATCTCGGTCGACGTGAATCCGGCCGACCGGCACCAGCCGTCGAATTGCGCGAAGGTGTAGTCGTACCCTTCGGGTGTCTCAATCAGCATATTGAGCGACATCAGCAACCCGGCGGCATTGTGACGCCGCGCGTCGTCGATGATGTTCTCGATCGCGATGAAGGCGCCGCCCTCCCGGAGGGCGGCGTACGCCTTGCGGATCAATTGCTCCTTGGTCGCGGTACCCCAGTCATGGAGAATGTTGCCCATGGTGACGGCATCGGCCTGGGGGAGATCGTCCGTCAGGAAATTACCGCTCCGTGCCGTGATTCTGTCGCCAAGACCGGCGGCCGCGATCCGCTTGCGCGCGACGTCCGTGACGGCGGGCAGGTCGTAGGAAACGCATCGGACCGACGGATGCCGCCGTGCGATCGCGATCGAGAGAGCGCCGCTCGCTCCTCCGACATCGCAGACCGTCGTGAAACGGGCAAAATCGAATCGGTCGACCAAGGCCAGGAAGTTGCCGTGCTGCACCCCGGCCATCGCCTCGAGGAATTCCGCGAGGCGCCGCGGGTCGGCGTAGAGCGCCGCGAAGGTGTCGCCGTCCCCGGTGTGCGCGACTTCGCTCTGTGGCCGGCCGGTGCGCAAGGCTTCGGTGAGGTGGCTCCAATGACGATAGAGGCGGTTGTTGGCCATGTTGAGAATGCCGCCCAGGTAACGCGGGCTCCCCGGGTCGAGAAACGCGGCCGTCTCAGGGGTGTTGGCGTAGCGCGCGCCCTCGCCGTCGCGGTCGCGGTGCAAGAAACCGAGCGCAACCAGCGCGTCGAGGAAATCCGCGGCGCTGCGCTCGTGCAGCCCGAGACGGTTCCGCAGGGTCTCCCCGGTGAGAGGCCCGGCGGCGAGCGCCTCGAACACACCGAGTTCCACCGCGCTCAAGAGGGCCTTCGAGGCGAGGAAGCCCATGCCGATCTGCATGATCTTCGACGGATCGAGAGGCGCTTCGGGTCGTGCCGTGGTCATGGTCGCTCCCGTCACGCGCCCGGGCTCTTCTCGCCGAGAATCGCCGAAGCGTTGGTGCCGATGTGGAGTCCGATGTCGACCGTGTCGACCCGCGCGAAGCCCGCCGCGCGCAGCCAGGCGGTGTATTCGGACAACGTGAAGGTGTCGCCACGCTCGGTGTTGAGAAGCATGTTCAGCGCAAACAGCAACGCCGCCGGCGGCCCGCTGCGGTCCTCGTTCGGCACCAGGTCGGCGATCGCGAGTCGTCCGCCGGGGCGCAACGCTCGGTGCAGGCGGGCGAAGAGCGCGCGCGAGGAGCACTCGCCCTCGGAATGGACGATGTTGCCGAGGATCGCCACGTCAAAGCGATCGGTGCCGAAATCCACCTCGTTGAGATCCCCGGCCAGGTAGTCGAAGCGTTCGCCCAGTCCGGATCGGGCGACGTACCCACGGGTCTCGTCCAGCACCGCGGGGAAGTCGTGCGCCGTCACCCGGGCCGTGGGGTCGGCCAGGGCCAGCGCGATGCTCCAGACGCCCGAGCCGCAGGCCACATCCAGCACCCTGCGGGACGCCCGCACGCTCCCGGCGCAGAGCGCCGCGGCGAGCCGCTCGGCCGGGGCACGGTTCGCCACATGGAGGCTGCGGATCAGCATCGGGAAGAACGCCTCCGCCCGCTCTCGCCGCTCCACGGTGTCCACGGGTCGTCCCGTACGCACCGCCTCGGCAAGGTGGCCCCAGGCGTTCCAGATGTCGTCGTTTTCCAGCATGGCCCCGACATAGTCCGGGCTCGAACGCACCAGATGGGTGCGCGCGAGCGGAGTCAGCCCATAGCGCCCCTCGGTCTTGGTGAGAAGCCCGAGCGCCGTCAGCGCATCCAGCAGCATGCGCAACCCGCGCTCGTTCGCGCCGACCGCCGTGGCGAGGGAGGGCACGCGGTCCAGACCGTCGGCCAGGCGGGAGAAGAGATCCAACTGCACGCCGACCGACAGCACCCGCGACGGCATCATCGCGAAATGCATCTGCATGAGGGATTGAGGGTCAGCGGGAGGCGGGGTTGATGGCGGCACGGCAAATCTCCTTACAAGGTTGGGAGATCGGAA
>JAKAQQ010000188.1 GCA_021819635.1 Pseudomonadota bacterium | reverse complement strand
AGTCCCGCTCCCTTCAGCACCGAGAGGTGGTGGGAAAGAGAGGCGGGCGTGAACGGGAAGTGATCCCCGATCTTGCCCGCCGGCATGGCGCCACGCCGCAGGAGTTCAAGGATGCGCCGCCGACTGGGGTCGGCCAAGGCGTGGAAGATGTCCGGACGTCCCGTGCTCATATTTAGAATATTAGCATATGTCCTAACAATCGGCGGCCCCAAGCCCCCCCGGGCTACACCGGGATGAGTCAGTGCGGATCGTAAGGGTTGACGAAGACGGGGTAGGGTACGAAGGAGGGCTGCCCGGTCTCCATCCACCCGCCGCTGCAGCTTGTCACAAACGGGTAGAACCCCGGAGGACTCACGCAGTACCACTGCGAAAGCGAGGGTGGAGCGACCTTCGGGCCGGGCGGTACGGGGGCGACAGCACCCGGGGGTATCTCACCGATCGGGATCGGGCCCGAGCCATAATAGGGGGGATAGGGGCGGAAGGGGGTCAGGTAGAAATACCAGCGTCCCTGGCTACGCCACCACCAGCCGAAACGCCCGCCGTGCCAACCGTGTTTCCAACCTCCGCGTATCCATCCGTGTGGGGCCCTGAGACCCGGGACCGCGCGCGGAGGCGGGCGTGACACCGCAGAGGGGCGGTTCCCCGCCAGCGCCGGGGTGGAGACAAGCGTGACCAAGGCGAGGGCGATGATCGTATTCACCGTTGTCGCCTCGGGGAGGTCGGACCCCACGTTCGCACGACACCACGTCCGCCGCATCACCCTACCCTCCTGCCGCGCTTTGCGGCTGGAGCCGAGAGGATCATTTTAGCGCGCGCGGGGACAGAATGGACTTCACGGTGAATCCGCATAACCCCAGTATCGAATCCAGGGCCTGAGCGCCCCAAGATGGGGGTCAAGACGCGCACGGTAATGGCGCCAGCGTCCCCTCGCGTCGCCGTAGAGGGGGCGGGAAACTTGATCGTAGCTTGGCGTCCCAAGACGAACGCCGCGAGCGGAGCTTCGAGGATCGATCATGCCGGGACGGAAATCGATTCCGAGAAACACGCACAACGCCTCAAGGATACGCGCGGGCTCGGAGACGAGATCCTCGTACCGCACAACGCGGTAGCGGTCCGGAGGGAGATCATCAAGCCAGCCACGCAGGACCGTCATGACCTGCCCGTAGTAACCCGTGGCGGTGCCAAGGTCCCAGAACTGTCGCATGGCGACGTTGGGCGCAAACGCCTGGAGCCAGCAGCTCAGGACGACATCGCGGGGGTCGCGGACAGCGATCACAAAGCGGGCGCGAGGAAAAAGGAGGGCGAGCCAGCCGACGTAGATACTGTTGAGGGGTAGTTTGTCAAGAAGAAAACCGCCCGGAGGGGGCGCCACGGCCTGGAGCCCGCGAGCGACCCGGGTGGCCACTTCGCGTCCCTCACGGCCCAAGACGTCGTCGCACCGCCCCGACTCGAGGCGGCTCCCGAGGATCCTGAAGAACGGGGCCCAGGGGTTTTCCTCCTCGAGCACCCGTACGGAAGAATGCACGGCGAGCATGCGGTCGAGAAGCGTCGTCCCGGAGCGGGGAAACCCCACAAGAAATGCGATCTCGGGGCATTCCTCGGGGGGAATCCAACCCGCCTCCCGTCGGGCGATGAGGCGGCGGTTTCGGACCATGGCCTCGACCGCCTCGGGGCTGTAAGGGTCGTCGGTGGGGGCCGGAGCGGCCAAAGTTTTCAGACGCGCGTGGCCGTGGTCGGCCGCGAGCGCGGCCTCTTCGTAGCGATGAAGGGCGTCCAGAACACGAACCCGTCGGCCCGTCACCACGACGGAGTTCCGGAGCCCGAGCGGCTCGCCATCCAGTTCCTCGAGGAGAGCAAGGGCCTCGCTGTACCGTTGTTCACGCAGGGCAAGTTGGGCGGCCACGAGACGGCCCAGGACATCACGGGGGCGACGCTCAAGGACGCGTGTGACCCACACCCGCGCCTCTTCGGGGCGATTGCACTCCTCGAGCAGTGCCGCGTAATGAGCGGCGGCGTCCACATTTTCTCTGTCAGATTCGAGGATATCTCTGTAACTTTCTATTGCCTCTAATGTTTTGTGGCACTCATCTAACGCTCTGGCATGATTGAACTTCGCGCCCGGGAAATCGGGGTCCAGATCGAGCACCCGGCGGTATTGATCAAGGGCCTCGTCCCAAGCTCCGCGATCCGAGGCCACAACCCCGAGCGCAAAGTGAAGTTCCCGCGATTCAGGGAAGGCGCGCAGCGCGACGCGAAGATCGCTCTCGGCCTCGCTCGAACGTCCCTGGGCGACAAGCGCAAGACCAAGAATCTCTAGGACGGGTGGGACGGGCCCAAGACTGGAGCGCAGTTTTCGGGCCAAGGCTTCGGCGCGTGCGTACTCTCCTTGACGGTAGCACACGACCGCGGCTTGCAGCCAGGAGCGCGTCGGATCCCGAGACAAGGCCCCTCCCCCACCGCCCCGGTCAGGTGGGTTTGAACGGTTCACCGCTCCTCGCCCCGTGTCTTCAACCGCACGCCCCCGGACGAAGGGGATTCCGGATCATGACGGTCGGCTCATTTCGAGGCGGCCGACGATTTCGTCCCAACGGGAGGCCAGAGACGCCTCGCCTCCCCCTTCCGTGACGCCTCCCTCGAGGCGATCGAAAAAGACGTCCGCCGTCACGACGTTCCCTGGGATGTCGCGTCCGATCACGGTGTTTTCCGGGAAAACGAGGTAACCGTCGCTGTCGCCAACACCCCGGAGGAGGTTCCGCATCGCCTCTTTCTTGGCCTGGAGCGCAAAAAGAGGGTTATCAAGGACATGCCGCCCCCCCCGGTCGAGGATCGTCCACTGACGAAGCGTCTCGGCACCGAACACCCGGCCGCCGTATTCCAGAAGGTCGACAAACAGCACCCGTCGTCCGGCAGGCAGCACGTAATCGATGTGCAGGCACTCGTCATCAACTTCGTGAAGCAGGACATCACGCACAAGACGGTCGCGCCCCACAACCCGTCGCAGACGGCGTTCGAAGCGGCTGCGAAATGTGCGCCAACGGTCGAAAAGATCCATTCCGGTAGTGGCCGAATCAGCTGGCGCCATTCTAGCCGAAGTGCCGTCGTGATCCGGAATCACACAAAGCACGCTCTTCGTGATGCGGCCAAGGACCGGAGAGGGCGGATCGACGGCGGCGACGCACGCGCAGGCGGCACCGGAATGGATCTTTTCG
>JAKAQQ010000187.1 GCA_021819635.1 Pseudomonadota bacterium | reverse complement strand
GGATGCGGCCGACGAAGCGGATGCGATCCGCCAGGGCAAGCGCTTGGGCGAGCGCCTTCCATTCCTCGGTGAGTGGACCCTCCCCGCCGATGACCAGCACCGCGTGCGGGATCTCGGTGAGCGCCCGGATGAGGTAGTCGAAACCCTTGTAGTAGACGTGCCGCCCGACGGCAAAAATCAGCGAAGTGGCGCCCCCCCCCAGCGCCTTTCGCAGGGTCGCGATTCGCGCCTTTTGCGTCGCGGCCTTCTCAAAGGGCGTGTAGTCCATACCGAAGGGCACGACATGCAGGCGGTCAGGCGGGCACGCCGTCAACTGGGTGGAGGATTCGTAGTGGCGGGGCGTTGGGACGATGATGGCGTCCGCGCGGCGCACGATTCGGTCCAGGAAGGGCCGGTAGAGCCGCAAGAGGTGCCTCTGGCGCACGATGTCGCTGTGCCAGGTGATGACGCGCTTTACGGACGGGGGAAGGTAGGCGCTGGCCAGATGGGCCATGGGGTCGGGGAAATGCAGATGCGCGAGATCGTAGTCGCGCACACGCTGCAGACGGCGCGCCCAAAGCGGCATGGTCGGACACATCGCGGTGCCGGCAAGTTTTCCGAGCGAGGGCACCTTGTAGACGGTGTAACCCTGTCCCTCGACCCGGGTGGCGGCGTACCGGTCATGCGCCACGAGATTGTCAGATTCACAGTACGGTTGGAGCCCCCGCAGCAGTAAATCCACGTGCCGTTCCAACCCCCCAAACCGGTCGTTGTAAAAACGGCCGAAATGCAGTACGCGCATACCTCCCCGCAGACCCGGTCGGCAGAACCTCTTGGTCATTGTAACGGTTCCGGGATATCACCCCGAAAGACGGTCGGAAGGCACCAGATTCTGAGAGGGGACGAAGGACCTGCGCGACCCCAAGATCCCCACCCAATGCTCGGCCCGCAGGTGCGTGTACGGCGTGAGCATCTGCGCAAGGTCGTGTGGCCGGTGACGGTCGCCGCGCCGGACAACATGGTGCCCTCGAGGGAAGAAGAAGACGTCGCAACCGGGCCGACTGACGGAAGACGTGGGACTTGACCCGACGATTTGTGCCGTCTCTCCTTGATTGCGGTCAAGCGTGACTTCCCCGGGATCCGTGCGCCTCCGGCGGGTCAGCCCGCAGGAAACTCGGCGGAGCCATTGGGGGGACACCGCCCATAACGGTCATCAAAGCGCACGATATCGTCTTCCCCCAGATACTCGCCGCTTTGCACTTCGATCATGACGAGGGTGAGAGTGCCCGGATTGATCAAGCGGTGGGGCGTGCCCGCGGGGATGTAGGTGGATTCGTTGGTGCGGATGAGGGTTTCGTTCGCACCGTTGACGATTTTGGCGGCACCCGAGACCACGATCCAGTGCTCGCTGCGGTGGTAGTGCATCTGCAGGGACAGGGCGGCGCCGGGTTTGACCTCGATGCGTTTGATCTTGAAGCGGGAACCCTCTTCCAGCACGGTGTAGGTGCCCCAAGGGCGATGGACGGTGCGGTGCAGGTGATGGGCCTCGTGGCCGCGCCGTTTGAGTTCGGCCACGATGCGCTTCACGTTCTGGTCGCTATCCTTGCGGGCGATGAGCAGGGCGTCCGCGGTGTCCACCACCACCAAGCCCTCGACTCCCAACAACGCCGACAGCCGCCCCGGGCTGTGGACGATGCAGTCCCGAGCGTCTTCCAGGATCACCTCTCCCAGGAGGCGGTTGCCGTCGGCGTCGGCAGGCAGCAGGTTCCCGAACGCGGTCCAGGAGCCAATGTCGGCCCAGGCGAATGCTCCCGGCACCACGGCGGCCCGATCGGTCTTCTCCATCACCGCGTAGTCCACGGAGATATCCTCCACTTGGGCGAAGCCGGCAGGCAGCTCCAGATAATCGTCCTTGCGCTGCCCCGCGGCCCAGACGGCGCGGATGTCCCCATCGAGACGCGGCTGGTAACCCGCCAGGGCGGACAAAAAGGCGTCCGCGCGGAAGCAAAACATGCCGCTGTTCCAGGTGTACCCCCCTTGCTCCAGGAAGGCGGCGGCCGTGACGGCGTCGGGCTTTTCCACGAAACGGCGCACCGTCCGCCCAAGAATCTCCCCCCCCTCTTTCAGCGCGTCCCCCCCCTCAATGTAGCCGTAACCCGTTTCCGGCCAAGCGGGTGTGATACCGAAGGTCACCAGGTACCCTTGGCCGGCCAGGCGCCGGGCCTTGGCGACCGCCTCCGCAAAAGCGGCCTGTTCCTGCACCAGATGATCGGCGGGAACGACCAGAAGAAGCGCGTCCGGCCCGACCATCTCCTGGGCCTGCAAGGCGGCGGCGCCAATGGCCGGCGCCGTGTTCCGGCCCGCCGGTTCCAGAAGATAGAAAGCCTCGCGCTCCCCTGCCCCGGGTACCCGCCGGTAGACATCCCGGGTCTGAAAGTAATACTCCCGGTTGGTGACCGTCAGAAATCGCTCCACCTCCGGCAGGGCCAGGACCCGCTGCAGGGTCTTTTGCAGCAGCGTCTCGCCATCGGGCAATTCCACGAAAGGTTTGGGATGGCCCTGACGCGACAGGGGCCAGAGGCGCGTGCCCGCGCCGCCAGAAAGAACGACGGGGACCAGCTGGGAGCTCATTGCGCCACCTCCGCCGCCACCCGCCGCAAGTCCGCTTCGGCCATCATTTGCACCAGAGCGTCAAAGCTCACTTCACGCTTCCAGCCCAGCTTCTGCTCGGCCTTGCCGGGATTGCCGATGAGAATGTCCACCTCGGCGGGGCGGTAGAAGGCCGGGTTGACGCGGACGATGACCTTCCCGCTCCGGCGGTCGATCCCCTCGGTCTTTTCGTGATTGCCGCGCCACTCCAGATCGAACCCCGCGTGGGCGGCAGCCTTTTCGACAAAGGTGCGCACCGTCCGGGTTTCGCCCGTTGCGATCACGTAATCATCGGGTTGCTCCTGCTGCAGCATCAGCCACATGGCGCGCACATAGTCGCCGGCGAAACCCCAGTCGCGCTTGCTGTCGAGATTGCCCAGTTCCAGAACATCCTGGATACCGTGACGGATGCGGGCGAGCGCCAGCGTGATCTTACGGGTGACGAACTCGGTGCCACGCAGGGGGGACTCATGGTTGAAGAGAATGCCGCTGGAGGCATGCTGACCGAAGCTCTCGCGGTAATTGACGGTGATCCAGTGCCCGTAGACCTTGGCCACGCCGTAGGGGCTGCGCGGATGGAAGGGCGTGCGTT
>JAKAQQ010000186.1 GCA_021819635.1 Pseudomonadota bacterium | reverse complement strand
GATCTCACGAAGCCGCTTCCCGCGGGCCGGAGCCGGCGGCGCACGTTCCACGATCCCTACAACGCCGACCCCGTGATCGGGCCGCGCGGCCAGCATCTCGTCTGCGTGACGCGTCTTGCGGGCGAACTCCGGATTGCGCGCCTGGGCGTCAAGGGCGGCTGGCGGGTTCTGACCCCGGGCCCCCTCGACGACTCCCCGAGCCTGAGCCCGAACGGCGAGATGGCCGTCTTCACCTATCTCGACGGGAAGCGGCGCGCGCTCGCCACCGTCGCGATGCACGGGCACGCGATCGTCCCGATCCGGCTCCGCCTCCCCCCGGGGACGAGCGTCGGCACCCCCGCCTGGGGGCCTTGGACCGGGGGGCGATCCGGCCGGAATCGGCCCTGATTTTCGGGCACAATAGGACCATGCACATGCGCCGCTCCCTCGCTCTCGTCGCGTTTCTCGCGCTTCCGTTTCTCGGGGCCTGCAGCACCCGGGTGCCGCTCTCCGACCCGGTCTACACGCGGATCGACGCGCTTCAGGCGCAGGTCGACCGCATGCAGCACGTCCTCGGCTCCCACGCCCTCTACCGGATCACGGCCGAGAACGCGCGCAACGGCCGGGCGATCGCCGAGCTCCGCGGGCGCCTCGAGGTCCTCGCCCACAGGATCGCGCGCCTGAGAACCGTGACCGCCACCCAGGACGTCGCCCTCGCCCGTTCGCTTTCCCGCCTCCGTCGCGACGTCTCGTCCCTCGCTTCCGGGGCGCCCGCCCCCGCCGCGTCCGCCCCCGCCGCCTCGGCCCCGGCCGCGCCCTCTTCCTCCGCCGCGACGTCCGTCGCCGTCCCCGCGGCCGGGGCGAGCTACGCCCGGGCGCTCCGCCTTCTCGAGCACGCGCGTTACCACGCGGCCGTGGGCGCCTTCCACGCCTTTATCGTCTCTTTTCCGCACAGCCGCCTCGTCCCCAACGCCTACTACTGGGAAGGGGCGGCGAAACTCCAGCTCCAGGATCTCGCGGGGGCGCTTCGCGACACCATGGTCGTCGTGAACCGTTACCCCGCGGCGCCCAAGGCGTCCGCCGCGATGCTCCAGGCGGGCTACGTCGAGGCCGCCCTGGGTCACTTCGGGCAGGCGCGCACGCTCTTCATGGGCGTGATCAAGCGTTATCCGGGGACGGTCGCCGCGCGCCTCGCCGCCGCCAAGCTCAAAACCCTGCCGCCTCCGTGACGGCCCCCGCCGTCTCCGCCGCCCCGCCCGCGCCCACCCTCCGGATCACCGAGATCTTCCTCTCCCTCCAGGGGGAAAGCCTCGAGGCGGGTTGGCCCACCGTCTTCGTGCGTCTGACCGGCTGCCCCCTCCGCTGCCGCTACTGCGACACGGCCTACGCCTTCCACGGCGGCACCTCCCTCGGGCTCGACACGATCCTCGAGAACGTGGCCGCCCGCGGTGTCCGCCGCGTCTGCGTGACCGGGGGCGAGCCCCTCGCGCAGCCCGCGGTGCACGACCTTCTCCGGCTTCTCTGCGACGAGGGCTACGGCGTCGTCCTCGAGACCGGCGGGGCGCTCCCCATCCGGGACGTCGACCCGAGGGTCGTGCGCGTCCTCGACTTCAAGACGCCGGGCTCGGGCGAGGAGGAGAGAAACCTCTACGCGAACGCGGCGGATCTCCGCCCGGCCGACCAGGTCAAGATCGTCGTGACGGGGCGGGAGGATTACCTCTGGGCGCTCGAGCTCGTCCGCCGCCATCGCCTCGACGCCCGGGCGACCGTCTGGCTCTCGCCCGTCTGGGGGCTCGTCGCGCCCCGCGACCTTGCCGAGTGGATCCTCGAGGACCGGGCGCCCGTGCGCCTCCAGCTCCAGCTCCACAAGATCCTCTGGGGCGAGGAGCCCGGGCGGTGAAGGGGGAGGAGGGGCCGCGGGCGGCCGTCGTCCTCCTCTCCGGAGGGATGGATTCGGCGACCGCGCTCGCGGTCGCGCGGAGCGAAGGGGTGGACGCCTATGCGCTCAGCATCGACTACGGACAGCGGCACCGGAGCGAGCTTGAGGCCGCGTGCCGGATCGCCCTGGGTCTCGGCGCCGTCGAGCACAGGATCGTCCGCGTCGACCTTCGTGCGATCGGGGGCTCGGCCCTCACGGACGAGTCGATGGCCGTTCCCACGGCGCCCTCGGAGACGATCCCTCCCACCTATGTACCGGCCCGCAACACCGTCTTCCTCGCGGTTGCTCTCGGCTGGGCCGAGGTCCTCGGTCTTCGGGATCTTTACATCGGGGCGAACGTTCTCGACTACTCGGGCTATCCGGACTGCCGTCCGGAGTACCTCCGGGCGTTCGAGGCGCTGGCCGGTCTCGCCACCCGCGCGGGCGTGGAGGAGCGGGTCCGCTACCGCATCCACGCGCCGCTTTTGCGGCTCACCAAGGCGGAGATCGTCCGCCTCGGGGCCTCGCTTGGGGTCGATTACGGTCTCACGGTCTCGTGCTACCAGGCGGACGAGGAGGGTCGGGCCTGCGGCCTCTGCGACAGCTGCCGGATCCGCCGCAAGGGCTTCGTGGAGGCCGGACTCCCCGACCCCACGCGCTACCGGGTCCTCCCTCCTTCATGAGACGGATTGCGGGGCGGAGAGGTCGCCATCGCGCCCAACCCTTTACAATGTCGCATTCCCGAAGGACGGGCCGTTAGCTCAGCCGGTAGAGCAGTGGACTTTTAATCCATTGGTCGCAGGTTCGAATCCTGCACGGCCCACCAATAATATGGCGCGGTCAAGGTCGTCACCCCTGCAAACGTTGATGGCTGAAGTCAGCGATCAACGTCCCCTCTACGGGTTGTGTGCTACAATGTAGCACATGTTCTAGGAGGTTGCGCCCATGTCTGCCAACGCTATTGTTCGCGCCCGCATCGACGAGCACATCAAGGAGGAAGCCGCCGCCGTGCTGGCATCAATGGGCCTGACGGTGTCGGATGCCTTTCGGCTTTTGCTGACACGCGTGGCGCGCGAGAAGGCATTGCCGTTCGAGCCGCTGGTGCCGAACGCGACCACCATCGCCGCGATGAGGGAGGCGCGTAGAGGCGGATTGGAAACCGTGACGCTGGAGGAGATCCGGACAACGATCCGTGCGCGCGGTTAGGCAAACCACCCGATTCAAACGCGATCTAAAGCGCGAGGCGCAGGGTCAACACCGCGCAAGTCTTGAGGCAGACCTTCTGCCGGTGCTCGAAAATTTGGTGCGTGACATTCCATTGATGCAGATCGGA
>JAKAQQ010000185.1 GCA_021819635.1 Pseudomonadota bacterium | reverse complement strand
CGATCTCACGAGCCCCACCTACAACTTCGGGGTGGTCGTCGACGACCACGACATGGGGGTGTCGCACGTCGTCCGCGGGGACGATCACATCAACAACACCCCGCGCCAGATCCATCTCTTCGAAGCGCTCGGAGCACGGCTTCCGGCCTTCGCCCACGTGCCGATGATCCTGGGACCGGACGGCACACGTCTTTCGAAGCGCCACGGGGCGGTGAGCGTCGGCCACTACCGCGACGAAGGCTATCTCCCCGAGGCGCTTCTCAACCTCCTCGTCCGCCTCGGCTGGTCCCACGGGGACCAGGAACTCTTCACGCGCGAGGAGATGATCGCCCACTTCTCCCTCGCGCACGTGCAGCGGGCGGCCGCCGTCTTCGACCCGAAGAAGCTCGACTGGCTCAACCAGCACTACCTCAAGACGCTTCCCGGCGAGCGGATCCTCGCGGCGCTCGCCCCCTTCTTCGAGCGGGCGGGCCTTCCGCCGGCAGGAGCCTCGCCCGTTTGGCTCGAAGCGCTCCGCAGCCGCGCCCGCACGCTCGCCGAGATGGCCGCCCAGGCACGGGTCTTCTACGCACGCCCCGCACGCCACGATCCCGAAGCCGTGGCCCGCCACCTCGGACCCGAGGCCCGCGCGATCCTTACGGACCTCGAGCCGCTCGTCTCGCGCCTTGAGCCCTGGACCCCCGAGGCCATCCACACGGCGCTCGCTTCCTTCGCCGAAACGCGCGGAATCAAGCTCGGCGCCGTGGCCCAACCGCTCCGGGTGGCCCTCACCGGGACCGTCGTCTCGCCCCCGATCGACGTTCTCCTCGCCGGACTCGGGCGCTCCGAGACCCTCGCCCGCCTCGCCGCCCTTCCCTCGCCCGCCGGGGCGGATCCGGAGAACACCGGAACGGCCGGAACGACCCGCCTATAATGGGAGGCCCTACGGTCCCGTCCCCATCGTCTAGAGGCCCAGGACACGGCCCTTTCACGGCCGCGACACGGGTTCGAATCCCGTTGGGGACGCCAATCAGGAACCGGTTGCGGGCCGACCGGCCGGCCTGCGGTTCGTGTCCTGTGAGGGCCTGTTCCTAATTCGATGCTTGCGGGACACATCACCCTAGCCCCATGATGCTGTCTCCGCGCCATGGATCAACGGGGACGTCCGGGTCAAGCGTCACATGAGAAAGCCCGCTTCGTCGCTGAAGACGAGCGTTGCCTCGCCGCGCGCGGAGTTTTTTGGGACCGGGTTCACTCCATCTGTACCCTGCGGCGGATGGCGACCTCATCGCGTGCGAACGCCCGTCGCGTCGGCTTTTTCGGGCCGAAGCCCAGCGTCCGCAGTGCCGGCCCACGTGCGAGAGGCGGTCGTCCACGGCGAAGCGTCGTCGAATCACCTCCCTCACGCGTGGGCAGGTCCCAAAGTCCGTGGGAAAGCCGGCGGCATGGGCCCCTTGGACCAGCACTGCCACCGGGCGACGGCGGTCCTTCGCCACCAGCTTCAGCGGTCGCCCGGGTGTGGGTCGGGCCCGGATCGCCCGGGTCCCTCCGTCACGTGCCGCAGCCTTCCAGCGCCGCACGCTGCGTCGATCCACGCGCGACGCGTCGCGCGACCTCCACCACCGGCAGGAGCCCACTCTTCCGCAGCTCCAGACTACGTCGGTGACGGCGTTCCAACGCTTCGCCACTTCCGATCGGTCTCGTAGGGCACCTCCGGAAGTGAGGGGAGAACCTTCCTTGTACAGATGTCAGTCGTTGCCGAGACCAGCGAGTCGTTGCCAGACCTGTCGTGGCGGGAGAATGGGCAGTTGTTCTACCGTACGAAGATCAAGCAGCGCCTTGTCGCCGGTGACGAAAACATCGGCTTTGGCAGCGAGCGCGCAGGCGAGGATCGCGATGTCGTCGGAGTCGGGGACGGGCGTATTCAGTGGCATCTCACCCGAAGGCGCAAACTCGAAAGCACAAAGCTCCGATGCCAGTTGGTCCCACAACGCTGGCGGAACGCGGAATTTCGAGACGAGGATCTGGTGCAGCTCTTCATACACCGGAGCACCGAGCAGTACGGTGTGCTCGATGAGGATGCGATCCAGTAAATCGTGGCACAGTCCGTGGCCCATCAATCCACTGGCCAGGACGTTGGTGTCAAGAAAAATCCTCAGGAGATGTTCCGGAAGAAATCCTCATCGGTCAGATAACCCGCCGCCTCGGCGTAAGGCCGAAGCCTGTTTCGGGTTTCGTCCAGCTGGCGCACAAGAATATGCCGACGGAGCAGTTCGCGTGCGACCTCACTCTTCGTCCGGTGCTGCGTCTTGGCGAGCCGGTTCAGTGCGCGCTCAAGCTTGTCGTCGAGACGGATCGTCAGAGTACCCACGGTTACGCTCCCGTTAGCCGCATGTAAGACATTGTAACACGCCCAACACACCGCACGGTGCGGGCGTGGCCCCTCGATGTGCCACCGTCGGCGTTGCTGCCCGCCCCCCCCCTACTCTGGACGCTGTATTTCTGAGAACAGGCGGATCCGTCTCTCGCATGGATTCTTTCAGGGCGGATGCTTCATGGACAACAACGTGTTGCTGCGATGCGACCGCGTCACGACGTGAGGATCGATGGCGAGCAGCCGGGGGTGGCACAATCACTTGATTGAGCGAGGAATGTCCGAAATATTCCCCAAGCAGCAAAAGGGAAAGTGAGTCTTTGCACAAGAGGCAACCCCCATGCGAACGCCAATCAGGGACCGGTTGCGGGCCGGCCCGGGTTCGTGTCCCGCGGGGCGCGCGCCGTTCCCATCCGACGCTTGCGAGACCATCATCCTGATCGCGCCGATGGTGCCGTCACCTCTCTGTTGATCGAATGGTACGCGCAGGTTCAGGCAGCATCACGGCCGCGCGCTTTTGCACCCGATCCTTGAAGCCGCCCCTCCGGGTCGAGGTGCCGTCCTATTTCCCGGGGCCCAACAGGGCGGCCGGTGGGGGCGCCGGGCGCGTGGCGGGAGAGTTCGATCCCGTCGAGCTTGGAGCGGGCGAAGATGTGCACGCCCGGCGGGCGGCGGTCAAGTCCAATATCTGCTGTAAATTCGATCCGGCTGTGACGCCCCTTGCTCACGACCCGTACATCCGTGCAGGAGTTTTCCCATGCCGAAAATCCTCCCCACCGAGGCCCCGGTCGCGACCGGAACACGCTATCCCGCGCCCCACGACGTCCCCTGCCGGACACGTGTGCGTCACCGGCTCGGGGACGCCGCCGGACTCCACCAGT
>JAKAQQ010000184.1 GCA_021819635.1 Pseudomonadota bacterium | reverse complement strand
CGAGGGGCACACGATCTGCGCCCTCGGTGATGCGGCCGCGATGCCCGTGCGCAGTTTCCTGAACCATTTTGCGGACGAGTTCCGTGCCCACGTCGAGGGACGGGGTTGCCCGTTCGCTCCCTCGGACAGGCCCTTGACGGAGGCGGCGGGATGAGCGACAGCGTGCGTATCGAGATCGACGGGCAGAGTTTCGAGGCCCCGCGCGGATCGATGGTGATGCAGGTGGCCGACCGGCACGGGATCTACATCCCCCGGTTCTGCTACCACCACAAGCTTTCCATTGCGGCCAACTGCCGCATGTGCCTTGTCGAAGTGGAAAAATCCCCCAAGCCGATGCCGGCCTGCGCAACGCCGGTGGGCGAGGGGATGAAGGTCTACACCAACTCCCGGCGCGCCCTCGAGGCCCAGAAAGCGACCATGGAGTTTCTCCTCATCAACCACCCGCTGGATTGCCCGGTCTGCGATCAAGGCGGCGAGTGTGAGCTTCAGGATCTGGCTCTGGCCTACGGGCGGCGGCACTCCCGCTACGACCAGCGGAAGCGGGTCGTGTCCGACGAAGATATCGGACCGTTGGTTAGCACCGACATGACGCGTTGCATCTATTGCTCGCGTTGTGTGCGTTTTACGGCCGAAGTGGCGGGCCAGCCCGAACTCGGCATTGTGGGTCGCGGCGAACATTCGGCGGTGCGCACGGCCCTGCAAAGCGCTCTCTCTTCCGAGCTTTCGGCGAACATCATCGATCTTTGCCCGGTCGGGGCCCTGAATTCCAAACCGTTCCGTTTTCACGCCCGCAGCTGGGACATGCTGGCTCTGCCCGGTTTGGCCCTGCACGACGGGGTGGGGTCCCACCTTTACGCCCACACCCTTCGCGGACGGGTGATGCGCGTCGTCCCCCGCGAGAACGAAGAGATCAACGAAATCTGGATTGCCGACCGTGATCGTTTTTCCCATTTGGGCCTTGAGCAAGGACGCCAGCTCGTTCCTCTGGTGCGCGACGGCGGCACGCTCCGCCCCGCTGAGTGGGAAGAGGCGCTGGACCGTGCGGCGGGATTGCTCTCCGATGCCCTGCGCGACCACGGGCCTGACACCGTGGCTCTTCTCGCGGCGCCGTCCACGTCTCTCGAGGAAGGGACGCTTCTCGTGCGCCTCGCCGAACGGCTCGGAACGCAGGGACTCGACCACCGGCTGTGGCGCACATCGGTTCGTGGCCTGACGCTTCCGGAACCCACGCTGGGTCAGCCCGCGACCGCCTTTGCCAACCCCCAGACGTTCCTCATGGTGGGGTGCCATCTTCGTTACGAAGCCCCGGTTCTCAATCTTCGGGTTCGACGCGCCGTTCTGGGTGGAGGAGGTGTCCACGCCCTCAACCCGTGCGCCTGGGCCTGGAATTATCCGGTTCGCTCCAACCCTGCTCTTGGCCTTCACGGCTTTGTACACGCGCTTGCCGCGCTCCACGCCGCGATCCTGGAACGGAGAGGTCAACCGATCCCTGCTGGGACGTCGCGTCTTGCCAAGGACTCTCCGCTGGAGAAGGAATCCCTTGACCGAACGGTCAAGGATCTCCTCCAGGACACGCCGACTCTCGTTGTCGGCGAGGCGGCTCTTTCGCACCCGGATGCGGAAACGGTCCTGAGCTTGGTCTACGCCTTGGCCGAGGTCCTGGGGGGCCGTACGGCCGTGGTGGCTCCCGGTGCGAACGCACGAGGCCTTCACCGCCTTGGGCTGCTCCCTGGGGGCGACGGGTCGCAGCCCTTTGACCCTTGGTCGGATCGGGTTCGCACTCATCTTCTTTTCGGATTCCAGCCCGAATACGATCTCCCCCGACCCGGGCACGCCCTGGCCGCGCTTGCACGCGGCACCTCAGTTCACGTGACCACGCATCTTGGCCCGGAATCGGCCCGCCACGCCACGGTCGTTCTCCCGCTGGCGGGCTGTTTCGAAACGCCCGGTGCTTGGATGAGCTTGGAGGGGCGGGTTCAGGAGGCCCATGCGGCGGTCCCCGTCCCGGGTCAAACCCGGCCCGGTTGGCGCATTCTCCGGGATCTTGGGCGGCGTCTTGGTGGCGACGAAGCCACGTTCCCTCTGGACTTCCCCACGCTCGTGGAGCTCCGCAGTCCGCTCCCGCCCCCGCGGCCCCCCGCGGCGCTTGCTCCACCGTCCGAGCGCGGAGCGGCCGCCCGCGGCGAGGGCTTTGTCGTCCTCCGTACCCGGGCGCCCTACGCCTGCGACCCGCTTCTCCGTCACGCTTCTCCTCTCCAGGAGACCGTGATTGGTCGGCGGGGAGCCGCGATGGGATTGAACCCCGAGGACGCTCGGCGCCTCGGAATGTCCGGGGGTCACGGACGGGTCGAGATTCGTGACGACGGCGGCCGGCAGGCCGTTGCGGACGCGACGGTCGATCCCGCCGTTCCCGTGGGCCATGTCCATCTTCCGATCGGGAGCCCGGCCCTGCTCGACGCGGGGTGCACGGAGGGTGCGCGCTTGCACCTGCGTCTTGCGGTCGAATCCCTGGAGGCGAGTGCGTCGTGACGCTTGGTGGAATCACCCTGAGCCCCTACGACCTTCGGACGCTCGTCCGGACGGTGGCCGCGGTCGTGCTCACGACCGTCGGGGTCATCCTCTCGGTCGCATACCTCACGTACGCGGAACGCAAGATCATCGGCTACATGCAGGCCCGGCTGGGTCCGAACCGCGTGGGCCGCTGGGGTCTTCTCCAGCCCTTTGCCGATGTTTTCAAGTTGCTCTCCAAAGAATCGGTCGTGCCCGACGCCGCGAGCCGCGCGGTCTTTATTGGCGCGCCTCTTCTGGTCCTGACGCCGGCTCTTGCCGCCTGGGCGGTGATTCCCTTCGCCCCCCATCTGGCGATCGCTCCCGTCAACGCCGGCCTTCTCTATCTCCTCGCCCTCACGTCGCTCGGCGTGTACGGCGTGATTCTTGCGGGATGGGCGTCCAATTCCCGCTACGCGCTTCTCGGTGCCATGCGTTCGGCGGCCCAGATCGTGTCCTACGAGATTGCGATGGGTTTTGCCCTTGTGGGGGTCCTTATGGCCGCCGGGACGCTCGATCTCGGGCATCTTGTGGCCCGGCAGGCGCCGAACGTCCTCCACTGGTACGTCATTCCGCTCTTGCCGCTTTTTTTCGTCTATTTCATCTCGGCCGTGGCGGAAACCAACCGGGCGCCGTTTGATGTGGTCGAAGGCGAATCGGAAATCGTGGCTGGCTTCCACGTGGAATATTCGGGCGTCATGTTTGCGATGTTCT
>JAKAQQ010000183.1 GCA_021819635.1 Pseudomonadota bacterium | reverse complement strand
AGCGCCTTCAACTCGATGCCTCGTTGCAGACCCTGCTGCAGATTTTGTCGGTAACTGTTTTCGAAAAAGTTCCACTGAAACAAGCTCTTACGCCAAGGGAGGCAAATCCAGAAATCCACGCCCCCGCCACCCAATTGAACTTGTTCGAGTTTTAAACCGGACGCTATTGGGTCCGCCCCAATTCTGCAAGTGGTGGTGCATGGCGGTCGAAAGAGCGGCTTGCCCCAATGGATTCGGTCTCTAAAACGGTCTTCCGCGTACTGGCCACATGTCCACGCCGATCACGACGTCCGGTTAAAGTGACAAAACAAACTGCGGGAAGCAAGTATTCACGGGGTTTCGAGACCATTTAGGGTGGTGTCGATTTGCACGGCAAAGGGCCCCGGTCCATGATTTCTGTTTCGGCTTGATCGGAACCGGCCGTGAACACGGGCAAGGCATTTTTCGCTCAGGTGATGGATTGCGTTCCCTGGACCACCTTCGAGCGTCTCGCCCGCCGCGACGGTGGCGATCACCGTGCCCGTCGGTTCTCCGAGGTCTCAACACCCCCGTGGACCATCACTCAGGGCCAGGAATTGCCGTCCGCGGATCGGAACGCATCCGCATTTGCACGGCCTCTCAGATAACAGCCTCTCAGATATTCGAGCAGATCGCTCGCCGTTCGGGCAGGAACGGATCCCGAAGCGAGCGCTCAGACCCGGCGTCCCCACGCCGGAGGGGCCCGTGGTGCGTCGCCCGAGGGTCCCTCGTGAGACCCGGGTTCCGGTCGCGTTCTTGTGCATCGCTCCCGCCGCAAGGAAGAGCGTCCCCGGAACGCAGGCTAGCGCGCGCGCGTTTCCCCGCGCGTCTTGAGCCGGACCAGAGTTGTCCCGTCGCCCACGGGAAGGAGCACCGCCTCGACGCGCGCGTCGCGGTGCACTTTCTCGTTGAAGGCGCGCAACGCCTCGGTCTCGGCGTCGCGGGCGGCGGGATCCGCGACCGCCCCGCCCCAGAGGGTGTTGTCGACCACGAGGAGCCCCCCGGGACGCAAAAGACCGAGGATCCGTTCGTAGTAGGCCGCGTAGGACTCCTTGTCGGCGTCGAGAAGAGCGAGGTCGAAGGGGGCCCCGCCTTCGTCCGCCAGGGCTTCGAGGCTCGTCAACGCCGGCGCGAGCCGCAGTTCGATCTTTTCGTCGACCCCGTAGGAGCGCCACCAGGTGCGGGCGAGCGCGGTGGCGTCGGGATCGCGGTCGAGGACGACGCAGCGGCCCTCGGGCGGCATCGCCAACGCCACCGCGAGCGCGCTGTAGCCGGTGAAGACGCCAAGCTCAAGGTAACGGCGCACCCCGAGGAGACGCACCAGGAGCCCCAGAAACGCCCCCTGCTCGGGCGAGAGCTGCATGTCGGCGTCCGCCCTCTCGGCCGTCCGCTGACGCAGCGTCACCAGCGCTTCGGATTCGTGCCACCCGACGCGCTGCATATAATCGTAGAGTGTCGTGCCAAGAGCAAGCGAGCGTCGCGACATGAAGAATCTTCCCCGCCCCGGAGGGCAACCGTACGTCCAATTGTAGCAACCCCGAGCGCCCCCTTCCCTTGGAAGTGGCCGTCCTCTCGGACCTCCACCTCACGGCGGAGGCGTCCACCCGCTTCCGCGGCGCCGACACGCACGCGAGCCTCCGGCGCATCCTCGAGACCCTCGCCGCCGCGCCTCCGGACCTCCTGCTCCTCACCGGCGACCTCAGCCACGACGGCAGCGAGGCGAGCTACCGGGCGCTCGTCTCCCTCCTGGCGCCGCTCGCCCGCCCCTGGTACGTCCTGGCCGGGAACCACGATGACCCCGCCCGGCTCGAGCGCGTCGTCGGCGCCGAACGCCTCCTCGACGATCTCGTCGTGGGTCGCTGGCGCATCCGCGGCCTTACGAGCGCCGTTCCCGGTCGCCTCGAGGGGCGGCTCACCGAACGCGATCGCCGCCGCCTGGCCGAGGACCTCGCCCACTCGGACCAGGACTGGATCGTCGCCCTGCACCATCACCCGGTCGCCACCGGAAGCGCCTGGATCGACGGTTCGCTCCTCGAGGAGGCCGACGGGTTCCTTGAGCTCTGCACCGCGTCGGGCCGCGTGCGGGCCGTCCTCTACGGCCACATCCACGACGCCCGCGAAGAGCGCCGCGGGGCCCTCGCCCTCTACGCCACCCCCTCGACCTGCCTCGCCTTCCCCCACCCCTCGTCCGGGCTCGGGACCCTCCGCGCCCCCACCCCGACCGGCTGGCGGCGTCTTCGGCTCCACCCCGACGGCCGTCACGAAACGGAGGCCCGATGGCTCCCTCCCGCCTGACGAACGCCTCGCCCGAGGAAACGCTCGTCGCCTACTACCGTCTCCTGCGCACGCACGGCCTCAACGACGCCCACAGCGGGAACGTCTCGTTGAGCGACGGCGCCCGGATCTGGATCACCCCCACCGGGGCCTGCGCCGACCTCCTCGAGCCCGAGGACATCCTCTCCTTCGCGCTTGCGGAGAACCCCCCGCCGGGGGCCTCCCTCGACGCGCCGCTTCACCACGGCGTCTACCGCCGCAACCCCGAGGCCCGTGCGGTCTTCCACGCCCACGGGGTCTACGCCCTCGCGCTCAGTCTCGTCGTCCCCCGCATCCGGCCGCTCGACTTCGAGGGCGCCTACTACTTCGGCGAGGTCCCGATCCTCGACGTCCCGTACGCCGATTACGTCCGTCTCGCGCCCGGCCGCGTCGCCGAAACGCTGCGCGATCACCCGCTCTGTCTGGTCCGCGGCCACGGCCTCTACGCCTGGGGTCGGACACCCGACCAGGCCTACAAGTGGCTTTCGTCCTTCGAGAGCTCCGCCCGCCTCGTCGCTCTTGCCCGACTTCTCGGCTCCACCCCGGGGGAAGAAGCGTCCTGATCGGCCCGCCCAAGGCGGCGACGGAGGGCGCGCCCTCCCCTAGGCTCACGGGACCCGACCCGCGAGCCTCCCCGTGCGCACCACCGTCCACGCCCAGGAACTCCTGCGCGAGATCGACCGCTCGATCACCGCCCTCGCCGCGGCGCTGCGCCGCGGGCACAGCGAGGAGTTCCGCGCCTACCTCCGCGTCATGGCGCGCTTTCACCGCTACTCGAGCCGCAACGTCTGGCTCATCCTGCGCCAGCGACCCGGGGCCCGGCTCGTCGCCGGGCACGTGCGTTGGCGGAGTCTCGGCCGTCACGTGCGCCGCGGCGAGCGTGGCATCGCCATTCTGGCGCCCACCACGGTGCGTCGCCTCAATCCCGAGAGCGG
>JAKAQQ010000182.1 GCA_021819635.1 Pseudomonadota bacterium | reverse complement strand
CGCGGCATGGAGCCGCCCCGGAGTCACTTCGGTGGGTTCCGGCTTCATCGGGGCAGGCTGCGATGCAGGCATCCAGCACTGACAACCCCTCCGTCGGCTTCACGTCCCGCCTGCCCGGAGGGGCGTTATAGGACGGCTACGCCGTCCGCGCTATCCTTCCCCGCCCTGAACGGCGGGGCTTGCCGCGCACTGGGTCAATCGCCTGTCGGCGAGGGCGTCCCCCCGGGAGGCCACCACAGACGGCCGCGGGGCACCTGGGCCGTGCGGCTGCGCGGGGCGTGCCCCAGGACGGCGGCGATGAAGTCAACGGCTTCGAGAAGGCGCGGGAGATCCACGCCGGTCCGTACCCCCGAGCCCTCGAGGAGGTAGACGACGTCCTCGGTGGCCACGTTGCCGCGGGCCCCCGGTGCGTAGGGGCAGCCGCCCAAGCCGCCGGTGGCGCAGTCCACGGTCGTGACGCCGTGGTCGAGGGCGGTGCAGATGTTGGCGAGCGCCGTCCCGTACGTGTCGTGAAAATGGACGGCCAGCCGGTTCAGGGCGACGATGTCCCCCACCGCGCGCAGAAGGGCGAGCGTGCTCGCCGGGGTGCCCACCCCGATTGTGTCCCCGAGCGAGATTTCGTCCACCGAGAGCTCCAGGAGGCGCGCGCAGACCTCGCGCACGCGTTCGGGGCGGACGGGCCCCTCGTAGGGGCAGCCGATGACGGTCGAGACGTAGGCCCGCACCCGGAGCCCGCGGCGGTGGCTCTCGCGCACGACGGGGACGAAGCGCGCGAGCGACTCGTCGATGCCGCAGCCGATGTTGTGCCGGGTGAAACTCTCGCTGGCCGCGGTGAAGACGGCGACGGTCTCGAGCCCTGCGTGGCGGGCCCGCTCAAGGCCCTGCTCGTTCGGGACGAGCGCCGCGTAGCGGACGCCCGGTGTCACGGGAAGGAGCGCCATGAGCGCCTCGGCGTCCGCGAGCTGCGGGACGCGGGCCGGGGCCACGAAACTCGTCGCCTCGATCTCGCGGAGCCCCGCGTCGACCAGCATGCCGATCCAGCGCGCCTTGACGGCGGTCGGCACGAACCCGGTTTCGTTCTGGAGTCCGTCGCGGGGGCCGACCTCGACCAGCCGGACGGCGGCGGGGAAACGCACGCCCGTCACGGGGTGCTCTCGTCCACGGGGGCGATGTCGACGAGCGGCCGGTGGATGTCGGCGACCTGGCCGGCGAGGGCGTGGACCGCCCGCACCGTGCCCCCGAAGGGCGCCCGGACCGTGTACTCCATCTTCATGCCCTCGAGGGTGACCAGGGCGTCGCCGCGGGCGACGCGGGCGCCGGGCGTGACGCGCACGGCCGTGATGCGGCCGGGGAAAGGCGGGCGTGTGTGCCCCGCCTCCTCGCCGTTACCCCGGCGGGGAGGGTCCGCGATCAAGCGGGCTTCGAGGCCCCCTCCGGCGTGACGGGCGAGGACCCACGGGCCCCGCCGTTCGATCTCGACCGTCCGTTCGATGCCCGCGTGGGCAAGACGCACAGACGCCCCGGTTCCGGGGCCAGAGGTCAGCGCGTAGGCCCGCCCGTCGACCTCGAGCCGGAGGCTCGGGGGGTCTTCCGCGACGAGACGCAGCACGTGGAGACGCCCGCCGTAACGGAGGCGGCAGAAGCGGCCCCGCGTCCCTCCGGGCACGAAGGCGTCGGTCCGTTGCCACGGATCCCAGGCGTCCTCGCCTGCGGCGGACCCCGCCATCAGGGCGACGGCGGCGAGCAGCCAGGGGTCGGAGGCGTCTTCCGGCAGAAGGCGCCCGAGGGCCTCGGCCACGTAACCGGTGTGCACCGCCCCGTCCCGCAACGCGGGATCGCGGGCGAGGGCCCGCAGTAGATCCAAGTTGGTCGTCGTCCCGAAGAGGGCGGTCGCGTCGAGGGCGCGGGCGAGCCGGTCGAAACAGGCCCCGCGCGTCGGTGCGGAGACGACGATTTTGGCGATCATCGGGTCGTAGTGGGCGGTGATGTCCTCGGGGGGCACGAGGGCGGTTTCGATCCGGGTGTGCGCGGGCCAGAGGGCGGCGGAGATCCGCCCGGGGGCCGGGAGGAATTCGTGCCGCGCGTCCTCGGCGTAGACGCGCACCTCGATGGCGTGGCCGCGGGCCTCGAGCGCGTCCTGACCGAGGGGGAGCGGCCGGCCCTCGGCGACGGCCAGCTGCCAGGCGACGAGGTCCTGCCCGGTGATGGCCTCCGTGACCGGATGCTCGACCTGAAGCCGGGTGTTCATCTCGAGGAAGTGGACGTCGCCCTCGGGATCGAGGACGAACTCGACGGTGCCCGCCCCGACGTAGGCGACGGCGCGGGCGGCGGCGAGCGCGTGGCGGTGGAGAGCGCGGCGGGTCGCCTCGGGGATCCCGGAGGCCGGCGCCTCCTCGAGGATCTTCTGGTGCCGCCGTTGCACCGTGCATTCGCGTTCGAAGAGATGGAGGAGGTTCCCTTGGTGATCCCCGAAAACCTGCACCTCGAGGTGGCGGGCGCGGGCAATGCAGCGCTCGAGAAGAAGGGTGCCGTCGCCGAACGCGCTCTCGGCTTCTCGCCGGGCGGCGAGGATGGCCTCGGCGAGCCCGTCGGCCCGGTCCACGACACGCATGCCCTTGCCGCCGCCGCCGGCCGCGGCCTTGACCAGGAGCGGGAAGCCGATCCGCCGGCCCTCGGCCGCGAGTCGCTCCACGTCCTGCCCGTCGCCGTGGTAGCCCGGAACGGTCGGCACGCCGACGCGCTCCATGAGTGCCTTGGCCGCGATCTTCGAGCCCATGAGCCGGATCGTCTCGGGGTGCGGGCCGATGAAGACCAGGCCCGCCTCTTCCACCGCCCGCGCGAAGACGTCGTTTTCCGAGAGAAAACCGTAACCGGGGTGAATCGCCTCCGCCCCCGCGGCGCGGGCGGAGGCGAGGATCTTGGCGATGTCGAGGTACGACTCGCGGGGGGTGGTACCGCCGAGGGCGACGGCGAGATCGGCGTCGCGCACGTGGCGGCCGCCGCGGTCGGCTTCGGAGTACACGGCCACGGTTTCGTAGCCGAGCGCGCGGCACGTGCGGAAGATCCGGAGCGCGATCTCCCCGCGGTTGGCGACGAGAACACGGCGGAAGGGCCGCGGCGGGGTCGCCCGCGGGGGAAGCGCCAGGGGTTCGGGGCGGACGGGCGGGCTCACGGGGTTGGCTCGGGCCAGTGCGGCGGCCGCTTCTCGAGAAAGGCACGAATTCCTTCGCGGCCCTCGGGGGCGGCGCGCAGGCGGGCGATGAGGGCCGCGGTCTCGCCGGCGTGGTCGGCCACCGTAGAT
>JAKAQQ010000181.1 GCA_021819635.1 Pseudomonadota bacterium | reverse complement strand
GGGGAGGGGGGGCGCGGGCGACCCTAGGCGAGGCTCGCGCCCCGCCCTTCGTCAGGAGGGGGCGCCGCTTTCGCCGCGGTTGCGGCGGAAGCGCCCAAAGAATCCGCTCCGGCCTGTCTTCTCCGTCCGCGCCGGGGCGGGGGCGGCGGCGGCCTCGGTCGTGGGAGCGGACGGCCGGCGGCGGCGCTTCGGGGCCGGAAGGCTTCGGTCGACGAGTTGGACGATCGCGCGCGGAGCGTTGTCGCCGCTGCGGGTCCCGTCACGCACGATGCGGAGATAGCCGCCGGGACGGGCGCGGTAATGGGGTCCGAGGTCGGTGAAGAGTTTGGCCACGACCGCCTCGTCGCGCAGGAGCGCAAAGGCCCGACGGCGGGCGGCCAGGCTGTCGCTCTTGGCCAGGGTGATCACCGGTTCGACAACACGGCGGACTTCCTTGGCGCGCGCCACGGTGGTGCGCACCGTCTCGTGACGGAGCAGCGAGACCGTCAGGTTGCGGAGGAGGGCCCGACGGTGGGCGTCCGTGCGTCCGAGGGCACGACCGGTGTTGCGGTGGCGCATGGGGCGGTCTCCGGAAAATCAGGAAGAAGGGAGGGGCGACTCGCCGGCCAGCGGGGCGGGGACGGCCTCGGGAAGGTCGGCCGGCGGCCAGCCTTCGAGCCGGGTTTCGAGCGCGAGGTCGTGCTGGGCCAGAGCGTCCTTGATCTCGAAGAGGGATTTCTTGCCGAGGTTCGGCGTGCGCAGAAGATCCATCTCCCCGCACTGGACGAGATCCCCGATGTAGTAGAGGTTCTCGGCCTTGAGGGCGTTGAGCGTCCGGACCGGAAGACCGAGGTCGTCGATCGGGCGGAGGAGGATCGGGTCCAGGCTCTGCGCGCGGCGCACGGGGGTGGGGCGGACCGTCTCGGCGCCCGTAACCTCCGCCAGCTGCGCGGTGAGGATCTCCCCCGCCCAGACCAGGGCCTCGCGGGCGGTGATCGTCCCGTTGGTCTCGATCTCGAGGATGAGCCGGTCGAGATCGGTGCGCTGCTCGACGCGGGTGTTCTCGACGTGGTAAGCGACGCGGACGATCGGGCTGAAACTCGCGTCGAGACGCAGGCGGCTCACGACCTCTTCCTCCTCGCCCTCGCCCACGTGCGGGGCGGGCACGTAGCCGCGGCCGCGGGCCACGTGGAGACGGAGACCGAGGCGCGAGCGCCGCCCGAGGTGGGCGAGCACGAGCTCGGGGTTGGCGATCGTCACCGTCCCGTCGTGGACGATGTCGGTGGCGGTCACGATCCCCGGTCCTTCCTTCTCGAGGGTGAGGACGGCCGTCTCGCGCCCGTGCAGGCGCACGGCGAGGGTCTTGAGCCGCAGCAGGATCTCGAGGACATCCTCCTCGACCCCGTCGATGCGCGTGTACTCGTGGACGACCCCGTCGATCTCGACGGCCACCACGGCGTAGCCGGGAATGGCCGAATGCAGCACGCGCCGCAGCGCGTTGCCGAGCGTGTGCCCGAACCCCCGCTCGAGAGGCTCGACCACCACCCGTGTGAGGGACGGGGAGAGCTCCTCGAAGGAGGCAAGGCGGGGCTGGAGAAGTCCGTCGGTCAGTTCCGGCATGATGCGTATCCCGAGCTCACTTGGAATAGAGCTCCACGACAAGGTTTTCGTTGATTTGCGGATCGAGATCCTCGCGCTTCGGAAGGTCGAGGATCCGGCCCTCGAAGCGGGAGGCGTCGAGCGTGAGCCACGGGACCGGCTCGCGGGCCGTGGCCTGTTCGAGCGCGTCACGCACGCGCTGCTGTCCACGGCTCCCCTCGCGGACGGCCACGACGTCGCCCGCGCGGCAGGTGTAGGAAGGAAGATTGACGGTCCGTCCGTTGACGCTCACACCCCGGTGGCTCACGAGCTGGCGGGCCTCGGCGCGGGTCGACGCAAAGCCGAGACGGTAGACGACGTTGTCGAGACGGGTTTCGAGAAGTTGAAGGAGCGTGACGCCCGTCGCGCCGCGCCGCTTGGAGGCTTCGGCGTAGTAGCGACGAAACTGACGCTCGAGCACCCCGTAGGTGTAGCGGAGCTTCTGCTTTTCGACAAGCTGCAGGCGGTAGTCGGAGCTCTTGCTGCGCGGGCCGCGTCCCGCCGCCGCGCCGTGCTGGCCCGGGGGCCGCTGGTGCCGCTTGGGCGACTTGTCCGCCAGGGTCTTGATCGAGAGCGAAAGGTCCGTTCCGACGCGCCGTGCGCGCTTCATCCGCGGTCCGAGATAACGTGCCATGGGCGTGTCCGACCTCAGGTGCTGGAGCGGGAGCGCATCAAACGCGCCGCCGTTTGGGCGGACGGCAGCCGTTGTGCGGAATCGGCGTGACGTCCGAGATGGTGTTGATCTTGAACCCCAGGTTGTGGAAGGCCCGCACCGCCGACTCGCGCCCCGGACCCGGTCCGGCGACGAGGACGTCGAGCGTCCGGATGCCGTAGTCGCGCATCGTCGGGGCGATCTTCTCGGCGGCCATCTGCGCCGCAAACGGCGTGCTCTTGCGCGAGCCACGGAACCCCGCGCCGCCCGCGCTGGCCGCGGCGAGGGCGTTGCCCTGGCGGTCGGTGACCGTGATGATGGTGTTGTTGAAGGACGCGTGCACGTGCACGAGCGCCTCCGGGACGACCTTCTTGACGCGCTTGCGGGCGCGACCGCTATCAACCACGAGCCTGTGCCTCCGTTAAGGTGGATGCCCCGGCGCGGACGGCGAGCGTCCGGCGCCTCACGACGACCGTTTTCCGGCCCGCGGCCGGCCCTTGCGCGTCCGCGCGTTGGTCCGCGTCCGCTGCCCACGCACCGGGAGGCCCCGGCGGTGGCGCAGACCGCGGTAGCAGCCGAGGTCCATCAGCCGCTTGATGTTCATCGCCACTTCGCGGCGGAGATCGCCTTCCACGCGGTAGTGCCCCACCTGCTCGCGGAGCGCGTCGATCTCGGGCTCGCTGAGATCGCGGACCTTGGTCGCGGGATCCACACCGGCGGCCAGGCAGATGGCCCGCGCGCGGGAACGCCCGATGCCGAAAATGCTCGTGAGCGCGATCACCGTGTGCTTGGTGGCCGGGATATTGACACCTGCTATGCGCGCCATGCGACCCCCTCGGGACGACGACCCACTGGAACGGAACAGTATAGCACGAGAGCCTCTCTCAACCCTGACGCTGTTTGTGGCGGGCGTCCGTGCAGACGATCCGCACGACCCCCGCGCGCCGCACCACCTTGCAATTGCGGCACATGCGCTTGACCGAAGCCCGAACCTTCATGGCAACCCCCTCCGGGATCTCACCCGTGTGTGCATCAGTTGCGC
>JAKAQQ010000180.1 GCA_021819635.1 Pseudomonadota bacterium | reverse complement strand
GGGATCTCGAGACGGAAGCCGCGGGCGGATCCGCCGAGCCGCCGGAGGAGCGGCGCGAAGAGTCCGTTGTCGGGCCCGACGCAGGTCACGGCCGGGTGCTCGACCACGATCGCCTCGCGGGCCCCGCCCACGCCCGGATCGACGACCGCCAGAAGGAGCGGTTCGGGCGGGAAGAACGGCCAGTGGGCCGCGAGCAGAACCCCGGCGGCCCGCGGCGCGAAGGGCGCGAGATCGTGCGCCAAGTCGACGAGAGGGATCCCGCGCGGACGGCGTTCGAGGACGACGTGAAGCTCACCCACGTAGAGGCTTCCCGGCCCGAAGTCGGTGGCAACGACGAGACAACGGCGGCGGCGCGGCGTCCACGGGCGGGGGGCGGACGGGGAGCCCCGCGGCGTCACGGTCTCGTCCCCCCGAGGTGAGGGGGGTGCCGCGCGCACCACCCCCGCGCGAGCGCGCGAAGCGCGGCGCGGGAACGAAGGCGCGTGGCCGTCACGGCCACGTCCACCGCCAGCGTGTTCCGGACACGGAGCGCTCCCGCAAGGATGCTGTAGGGCGTGAGTCCAAAAGTATTCTGACGGAGACGGAAACGGGCGTCCACGACGACCCGCCCGGCCGTCCGCCGCACCCGGACGCGCGCACCGCGGACCGCAACCCGCCGCCCGTTGAGGACCACCGCGAGTCTCCAGCGTGGAGAACGCGAGTCCGACCGGGGGGCCGGACGCACGAGGACCAGAAGATCGGGATGGCGACGCGCCCCGAGAGACTCCAGCATGTGCCGGTCCGTCGCCCGGCGGAGCGCGGGGGTGAGGGACCCCGCAAAGCCGCGACCCGCCTCCCGGCGGAGCGCGGGCCGGTCGATCGAGAGATTGGCCAGGGGGAGACAGAACACCGCAGCGGGACGCGGGGACGCACGCAGAAGACCGGTGAACCAACGGGACGAGACGATGTGGTTGTGCCCGAGCGCGGCGAGAGGACCCGCGCGGCGAACGCGGACGAGCACGCGACCGCGGCCTCCCGAAACCCCGTAGAGCCGCGCGCGCCGCGGACCGGGGGCCTCAAGACGTTGAAGGATCCTTCGTCCCTGGCGGGGCACGGGCGTGGCGGCCCTTGCGGGACGGGGACGCGGAGCGCAGGCCTGAAGGAGGAGAAGAACGGCCGCCCCAAGGGCGAGGCCCGCCCCGCGCCGGGGGCCGCGATCTCCCCGGCCCCGGGGCGGCACGCCCGCCGGCTCAGGCTCCCGCCTTGACAAGCGGGACGCGAAACGCGAGGCCGACACGGTTCCCGATGAGACGGGTCCTGGCCCAGGGCCCCGTCCCGATCCGGTAACGGAGACGCCGGACCCGGGTTCGCCCGCGGAGCACAAGCGCGCCCCGCGCCGTGCGCCGGAGGCTCATGAGGACATCGAGGGGGCGGGCGACGCCCTTGATCCGGAGCACCCCCGTCACGAGGTCGCCGCGGGCCCGCATGAGAAAGCGGCGGGCGGTGTATTCGGCCTCCGGGTAACGGACGGCGTCGAACCACATCGGGCCGCGCGCGGCCGCGTCCAGGGTGACGCTCGAAAGCGTGAACGAGGCGGTCTTTACGACGACCGTGAGGGCCCGCGGCACCCCGCGGCGGGTGACGAGCCGGACGTGAAAACGGGCAAACCGCCCCCGCTCGGGGCTCCCTTGGTAGTGGAGCGTGACTTCGAGGCGCCCGCGGGGGCCTCCTCCCACCCAGACGGCCGCGTGCACGCCGCACCCGAGCCCTCCGAGGAGGGCCACCAAGACCGGGCCAAGACGGCGGGGCAACGGCCGCCCTCCCCTCTTCACCCCGCTCGCCCCGCCCGCGTGAAGACACGAGGGAGCATGCGGACGAGCATCCGGTCACGGCGGACAAAGTGGTGGTGGAGTGCCGCCGCGACGTGGAGAACGATGAGGGCGCTGAGGGCCCAGCCCATGAGGACGTGGGAGGTCGCAAGAACGGGAACAAGCGCCCGGTCCGGGCCGATCAGGGGCGGGAGCGGCACGGCCCAGAAAAGCCGCACGGGAACGTTGGCGGCCGCATTGAGCATCCAGCCGGAGACCGGCATGGCCACAAGGAGCGCGTAGAGGAGACCGTGCGCGGAACCGGCGAGGCGTTTCTCCCAGCTCTTCATGTGCGCCGGATACGGCGGGCGGGGGTGGCCGGCCCGCCAGAGGAGACGCAGGACCACGAGGACGAGGGTGAGCATCCCGATCGACTTGTGCCAGACGAAGAGATCGATCTTGGTCGGCGTGAGCGGCCAGTGCACGGCGTACCACCCGAGAACGATCTGCGCGAAGATGAGAAGCGCAATCAGCCAGTGAAAGGCCTTGGCCGTCCCCCCCCAGTCGGTCGCGCGGTCGGATTCGGTCACGGGATGCTCCGGCATGGAGTCGGGAAGGACGACGCCGCGGGGCGGTCGACGGGGTCAGTATAGACGATGTCTAAGACTGAAGCGGCTCGCGCGCCGGGCGAATTCCCGTTGACCGCCAAGCCTTTTCGTCATTGGCCGTTCTCGCACGAACGGGTTCCGTCGTCGAACCCGGGCGGCGACGCGGTTGATCGTAGCCCGGGCATCCCGTCCCCCCCGACTTTGGCTTCGGCGTTCGAATGCCCGGGGCACCTTCGGCGCGGAGCGGGGCACGGAAGGAGACGCGTACGATCCCGACGGCCCGAAGACACCGACCAAGGGCAGGGGGGCACCCGCCCGAGATCGCCGATCTCCAGGACGCGAGGACACCGACTCGGGCGCCCCCTCTCGTGCGTCCCCGGATGGCCTACAGTTTGTTACAAAAATCCGATAGTTCCCCAGGGTTTCCTGATAGTCTTCACGCAGGCGCCGCCTCGTGCCCCACGACTGCAGGGGGGCATCGGCCCGACGCCCGTGACGCCGACCCGCGTGTCGGAGGGTCGACGCGCTCCCCAGGAGATCCGAGATGAAGAAGAGATTTCGATGGCTCGTCGCGAGCGGCGTCCTCGCCGTTCTGGCCGTGATCGTGATCGTCCGGCTCATTACCTCGGGGGGCTCCCCGCGACGGGGGCCGGAAAGCGCCGTTCCCGTTGAGGTCGCGCACGCCCGTCTTGCCACAATTCCGGTGTACCTGACCGCGCTCGGGACGGTCGTGGCTTACCGCACGGTCACGCTCGAACCCATGGTGACCGGGCCGCTTCTCCGCGTGTTCTTCCGCGAAGGCCAGAATGTCCGTCAGGGGCAACGGCTCGCGGAAATCGACCCCCGGCCGTTTGCCGCCGCCCTCGAGCAGGCCGTGGCCCGGCTCGCGCAGGACGAAGCCACCCTCGAGAGCGACGCGCTCAC
>JAKAQQ010000179.1 GCA_021819635.1 Pseudomonadota bacterium | reverse complement strand
CCGTGCCGCACGGCGCTCAAGGACGCCGGCCTCGAGGCGGCGAACGTCGAGGACGTCATCCTGGTCGGCGGCCAGACGCGCATGCCGCGCGTCCAGGACGTCGTCCGCCAGTTCTTCGGCAAGGAGCCGCGCAAGGACGTCAACCCCGACGAGGCGGTCGCCGTCGGCGCCGCGGTCCAGGGCGGCGTGCTCAAGGGCGAGGTCAAGGACGTCCTCCTCCTCGACGTCACCCCGCTTTCCCTCGGGATCGAGACGCTGGGCGGGGTGATGACCAAACTGATCGAGAAGAACACGACGATCCCGACCAAGGCCTCGCAGGTCTTCTCGACCGCCGAGGACAACCAGCCGACCGTGACCATCCACGTGCTCCAGGGGGAGCGCGAAATGGCGCGCGACAACAAGTCGCTCGGCCAGTTCGACCTCACGGGCATCACGCCCTCGCCGCGCGGCCAGCCCCAGATCGAGGTCACCTTCGACATCGACGCGAACGGCATTCTCCACGTCTCGGCCAAGGACAAGGGAACCGGACGCGAGCAGTCGATCATGATCCGGGCCTCGAGCGGGCTCAACGAGGACGAGATCAAGCGCATGGTCCAGGACGCCGAGGCGCACGCCGAGGAGGACCGCCGTCTCCACGCCCTCGTCGAGACGCGCAATCGCGCCGACGCGCTCGTGCACGCCGCGGAGGTCACCCTGCGCGAGCACGGGGCGAGCCTGGACGGGGAGGCCCGCGCCCGTGTCGAGTCGGCCATCTCCGATCTCCGGCAGGCGGCCAAGGGCGACGATCGCGACGCGATCGAGGCCAAGACCCGTCTCCTCGACGAGGCGCTGCGCGGCGCGGGCGAGGCCCTCCAACGCGCGGGCGCGGGGCCGGGGACGGCCTCCGGTCCCGGCGCGGCCGGGGGCGCGAATCCCTCCGCCGGTGGCGAGGAGGTGGTCGATGCCGAGTTCGAACCCGTGGACGGTTCGGGACCGACCAAGCACTGAGTCCGACGGCGACGACGGGGGCCCGTCCGAGGGGGTATCCTCTCGGCGGGTTTCCGCCGTCTGACGCAGGAGGGCCGCCGTGCGGTCGCGACGCGACTATTACGAGATCCTGGGGGTGGAGCGCGGGGCCGATCCCGACACCATCAAGCGCGCCTACCGTCGTCTCGCCATGCGTTACCACCCCGACCGCAACGCGGGCGACGCCGACTGCGAGGAGCGCTTCAAGGAATGCCGCGAGGCCTTCGAGGTCCTGAGCGACCCCGACAAGCGCCGCCTCTACGACGCCTACGGCCACGAGGGACTGGAGGCCGGGGCGGGCGGCGGGGGCTTCGGCTTCGATTTCGGGGACGTCTTCGGCAATCTTTTCGAGCAGGTCTTCCGGGCGGCCGGAGGCGAGGACCGCGGCGGCGACCTCGCGCTCCGCTGGAGCATCGATCTCGAACAGGCGTACCGCGGCGGACGTCTTCGCGTCCGCTACGAGGCCCTCGGCCCCTGCCCGGCGTGCCGCGGCAGCGGCGCGCGGCCCGGAACGGGTCTCCGCTCCTGCCCGCGGTGCCAGGGGGCGGGCGTGTTCCGCCTCCGCCAAGGGTTCTTTACCGTCCAGCAGACCTGCCCCGAGTGCGGCGGGCGGGGGCGGGTGCGCGAGGCCGCCTGCGGCGAATGCGGGGGCGAGGGGCATCGCCCCGAAGCGCGGGAGATCGAGATCGACCTTCCGCCCGGGATCGAGGACGGCGCCCGCTTTCGGGTCCGTGGGGCCGGCCACGCGCACGCCCGGGGGCGCGGGAACCTGCTCCTCGAGATCGCGGTGCACCCCCACGCCCTGTTCCGCCGCGAGGGGGACGATCTTCTCTGCGAGGTTCCGGTGAGTTTCCCGACGCTGGCCCTCGGGGGCACGCTCGAGATCGTGACCTTCGACGGTCCGCGCCGCCTCGAGGTTCCCGCCGGGACGCAGAGCGGGGAGGAGATCCGGCTCGCGGGGGCGGGCATGGCCCGCCGTCCGGGGCGCGGGCGGGGGGATCTCCGGGTGCGTCTCGAGGTCGAGACACCGCGCGCGCTCGACGAGGAACAGCGTCGCCTCCTCCGGGCGTTCGACGCGACACTCCGCGAGGAACACCAGCCGCGGCGCGGCCGCTTCTCCGAGCGGCTGCGCGAGATCTTCGCCCGCGGGGAACGGGCGTGAGCGGCGCCTCCGCCGGGCCGCTGGCCGTCGCCGTCCACGGGGCCGGTGGACGGATGGGAGGGGCGCTCTGCCGCCTCCTCTCCGCGGCCGCCGACCTGCGTCTCGTGGCGGCGTGGGGACGGGTCGGTGACCCGCGTCTCGGGCGCGACGTGGGGACGATCCACGGGCTCGGTCCCCTCGGTGTTCCTCTTGCGGCGGCCGGCACCCCGGGAGCCCGGCCCGCGGTCGTCGTCGACTTCTCGGTGCCCGAGTCCTTGGGGGCCCTCGCGGATCTCTGCCGCGAGGCACGTCTGCCCCTGGTCTCGGGAACGACCGGAGGCGAGGACCCGGAGCGCGCGCTCGCGCGCGCGGCCGACGTCGTCCCCGTTCTCTGGGCGCCCAACTTCTCCCCGGCGCTCGCCGCCCTCGCCGAGATCCTGCCGGGTCTCGCCGCGCTTCTTCCCGAGGCCGATTTCGCCGTCCTCGACGTCCACCACGAGGGCAAGCGCGACGCTCCGTCGGGAACCTCCCGCCGACTGGCCCGCCTGCTGGCCGGCTCGGGTGCGCGCCCCGTCTCCACGGCGTCGCTCCGGCTCGGAGGGGTGGTGGGCGAGCACGCCCTCTACGTCGAGGGGGCGGAGGAGAGACTCGAGATCTGGCACCGGGTGCGGGACCGCGCCGTCTTCGCCCGGGGGGCGCTTCTCGCCGCCCGCTGGATCGTCGCTCGCCCCCCCGGGATCCACCGTTTCGCCGACGTTCTCCACGCCCCGCCCCGCTGAGCGCCCGGTGGCTCTTCCGGGAGGCGGGCCGCCGGGCCGCTATAATGCGGTCTTTAAGGCCACCGAGAATCCTCCGCGCCCCGGCAACGGGTGTGGCCCCGCGCAACCGCGAGGTGCCGCCCCATGACCGACCGATCCCCGCCCGCCCCCGCCCGCCGCGCGCCGGGGACCGCCTCGTGAGCCGCGCCCTTCTGGCGCTTGCCGACGGCAGCCTTTTCAGGGGCGAGGGACACGGGCCCGAAGGGATCCGGAGCGGGGAGGTGGTCTTCCAGACCGCGCAGACCGGCTACCAGGAGATCCTGACCGATCCTTCCTACGCCGGTCAGATCGTCGTCTTCACGGTGGCCCACGTCGGCAACGTCGGGACGAACCCCGAGGATATGGAGAGCGCCCGGCCGCAGGTCGCGGGTTTCGT
>JAKAQQ010000178.1 GCA_021819635.1 Pseudomonadota bacterium | reverse complement strand
CGGGGCTCTCGACCGCGTAGACCGTCTCCCCCACCGAGGAGAGGATCCCCGCCCCGTAGGTGCGCCAGCCCCCGGGGGTGCGCAGGAGACCGAACTCGATCGTGAACCAGTAGAGGCGGGCGAGCGTGTCCTCCTCGATCCGGTCGCGGCAGCGGAGCCCCGCCGCGCCGTAGGCGCGGGTGAAGGCCGCGAAACGCGGGTCGGAGAGGAGCGGCGTGTGGCCGAAGACCTCGTGGAAGACGTCCGGTTCCTGAAGGTAATCGAATTCCTCGCGGGCGCGGATGAACGTCGCGCAGGGGAAGCGCCCGGAGGCGAGGAGCTCGAAAAAGGTGCGGTTCGGGATGAGCGCGGGGACGGGGACGATCCCGACGCCCGTGCTCCGGGCGAGGGCGGCGCTCACCTCGGAACACTGGGGAATGCGGTCGGGGGGGAGGCCGACGCGTGCGAGGGACTCGAGGAAGAGCGGGCACGCCCGCCCGGGGAGGATCGTCATCTGCCGGGCGTAGAGGTCGCGCCAGACGGCGTTCTCCCCGGCGCTGTAGGGCACCCGTCCCGTCGCGTCGGGGGTCTTGGCCGTGTAGACGATGCCCTTGCCCATCACGCGCTACCTCCGCCGTCCATTCTAGCGCCCCCCGGGGGGCTCCCGTATCATAGAGGGGTGCGACGGAGGCGGCGCGGCCCGCGCCCCCGCCCGAAATCCGGCGCCGTCCTCACGTCCGCCGCTCCGGGGGCCCGCGCGCTGTGTCCGAACGTACGCCGCTTTACGATCTTCACCGCGAACTCGGTGCCCGTCTCGTCGACTTTGCGGGCTACGAGATGCCGCTTCACTACGGCTCGCAGATCGAGGAACACCACCGGGTCCGCCGCGCGGCGGGCCTCTTCGACGTCGCGCACATGGGCTTGGTCGATCTCGAGGGACCGGGCACGACGGCGCTTCTCCGCCGGCTCGTCGCCAACGACGTCGCTCGCCTCGAGACGAGCGGCCGGGCCCTCTACGGGTGTCTTCTCGCCGAGGACGGAGGAGTGCTCGACGACCTCATCGTCTACCGCCGCGGGGACGACCGCTACCGGGTCGTGGTGAACGCCGCCACCAAGAACGACGACGAGGCTTGGATCCGCGCCCACGCCCCGGCGTCGGTGCGGGTCGTCCGCCGCGACGACCTCGGGCTTCTCGCCCTCCAGGGTCCCGCGTCCCCGGAGATCCTCCGCCGCGTGTTCCCGGGCCCCTGGGCCGATCTCCGGCCCTTTGCGTTCGCCGAGAACGGCGAGGCGTTCGTGGCCCGCACCGGCTACACCGGCGAGGACGGCTTCGAGATCGCGCTGCCGGCCGGCGCGCTCGAGGGCTTCGCCCGCCGCCTCCTGGCCGCGGGGACCCACCCCGCGGGTCTCGGGGCCCGCGACACGCTCCGCCTCGAGGCCGGCTTGAATCTCTACGGGCAGGACATGGACCGGAGCGTCACCCCGCTCGAGTCCAACCTCGCCTGGACGGTGAGCTTCGCCGACCCCGGACGCGACTTCGTCGGCCGCGCCGCCCTCGAGCGGCAGGAGCGCGAGGGCGTGCGCCGCCGGCTCGTGGGTGTCCTCCTCGAGCGCCGTGCGGTCCTCCGCCACGACCAGGAGGTGCTCGACGCCGCGGGACGAAGGGTCGGCCGCCTGACGAGCGGGGGCTTCGGCCCGAGTCTCGACCGCGGTCTTGGGCTCGCCCGCCTCGACGAACCCTGGAGCGGGAGGCTCCACGTCCTTCTCCACGGGCGCCCCGAACCCCTCCTTCTCGTCCGGCCCCCCTTCGTGCGCCGCGGTCGGCCCGCCCACCGCCCCCTCGCCGTTTCCTCCCCCTCCTGAGGTTCCCCGATGAGCACCCTTCCGAGCGACCGTCTGTACACCGAAACCCACGAGTGGCTGCGTGCCGAGAGCGACGGCACCTACGTTCTCGGCATCACCGACCACGCCCAGTCGGCTCTCGGCGACGTCGTCTTCGTCGAGGCCCGGGCGGCGGGCACCAAGGCCGAGGCCGGGGGAAGCGTGGCCGTCGTCGAGTCGGTCAAGGCGGCCTCGGACGTCTACACGCCCTTCGCCGCCGAGGTCGTCGCCGTCAACGCGGCCCTCGCCCAGCGGCCGGAGACCCTCAATCAGGACCCCTACGGGGAGGGCTGGATCCTGCGTCTGCGACCGACGGCGGGGGGCGACCCCGCGGCCCGGCTCCTCGACGCCGCCGCGTACGGCAAGCGTCTCGAAGACGCGCATGGCTGAGTTCGTCGGCCCCGAGGCGGGCGACGCCCCCGCCTTCGTTCCGCACACCGCCGGGGACACCCGGGCGATGCTCGAGGCGATCGGCGCGGCCCGTCTCGCCGATCTTTACTCGGAGATCCCCGGGGCGCTTCTCGGGCCGGATCTCTCGGCGCTCCCCGAGGGCCTCGGCGAGATGGAGGTCCTCCGCCTCGTCCGCGCGCGCCTCGACCGTCCGGACCTCCTGCTCTTCCTGGGCGCGGGGGCCTACGACCACCACGTTCCGGCCGCCGTCTGGGAGATCGCGACCCGCGGCGAGTTCTACAGCGCCTACACGCCCTATCAGGCGGAGGCGAGCCAGGGAACGCTTCAGGTCATCTACGAATTCCAGAGCGTGATGGCCGCCCTCACCGGGCTCGAGGTCGCCAACGCCTCGCTCTACGACGGGGCGAGCGCGCTCGCCGAAGCCGTGCTCATGGCCCTTCGGGCCGGAGGGGCGGCGACGGGGAGCCGTCCCCCCCGCGTGCTTCTCCCCGCTCTTCTCCATCCGTCCTACCGGGAGGTGCTCCTCACGGTCCTCGAGCCCCAGGGCATCGTCCCCGCCGCCTACCCCTGGGACGCGGCGAGCGGAACCCACCCGGCGACCGGCCTCGAGGCGGCGCTCGCCGCGACCCCGGCCGACGTCGTCGTCGTGCCCCAGCCCAACTTCCTCGGGCAGCTCGAAGACGCCGATGCGCTCACCGCGGCCGCCCGCGCCCGGGGCGCGCGCGTGGTCGCCCTCGTCCACCCGCTCGGTCTCACGCTCCTCGAGCCGCCGGGACGCTGGGCGGGGGAGGGGGCCGACATCGCCTGCGGCGAGGCCCAGCCCCTCGGTCTTCCGCTGAGCGCCGGCGGGCCCTACGCGGGCTTTCTCACCTGCCGCCGCGCCCTCGTCCGCCACATGCCCGGGCGGCTCGTCGGCCGGACCGTCGACCGCGACGGGCGCACGGGCTACACGCTCACGCTCCAGGCGCGCGAGCAGCACATCCGCCGGGCCAAGGCCACCTCGAACGTCTGCACCAACCAGGGACTCGCGGTGACCGCCGTCACCATCCACACCGCGCTTCTGGGCGCCGAGGGACTGCGGCGC
>JAKAQQ010000177.1 GCA_021819635.1 Pseudomonadota bacterium | reverse complement strand
TTCCGTCTCGAGATCCCGCCGGATCTTCCCGCGGTGAGTTTTCACGGCCGCGATCTCTTCGCCCCCGCCGCCGTGGCGCTCCTTTCCGGGCGCGTTCCTCCCGCCGTCGAACGCCCGCCTCTCGCCCTCGCCCCGGGGGACGAGGAGGATCTCGACGAGATCGTCCACATCGACCGCTACGGGAACGCGATGACCGGTCGGCGGGCCTCGACGCGGAAGATCGGCGATCTCCTCGCGATCGGGCGCCGCCGCCTCGCCTACGCCCGGGTCTTCGAGGGGGCGCGGGGACCGTTCTGGTACGCCAACTCGGCGGGCCTCGTCGAGATCGCCGCTCCGAGCGCCTCGGTGGCCGAAGCGCTTGGTCTTCGTGTCGGGCAGGGCGTGCGCTGGATTGCGGGGGGCACGAACAAGAGACCGGGACGGGGGCGACCGTCCCGCTGATTCCGCTTCGGGCGCGGGGGGGCGCCCGGGCGTTTTCGCCCCCGGATCGCGGGCCCGCCGTCCGGGGTCGGTCTCAGCCGTCCTCGGGGACGTGCCGCCGTTCGCGACCGGCGGGAACGTCCTTGCCCCGTTCGCCCGACGGCCGGGGAAAACGCACGATCGCGCGGCAGCCTCCTTCGGGCCGTCGCGCGAGCACGACCGTGGCGTGGTGGAGGCGGGCAATGCGGGCGACGATGAGAAAGCCCAGCCCGCTCGTTCCGGACGCCGCCCCGGGACGCACGGGTGAGAGGGGATCGAGGAACGCGGCGGCCGACGCCGGATCCAGGCCCGGACCACGGTCGTCCACGGTCAGGACGGAGGCCTCGGGGGTTGACTCGAGACGAACCGCGACGTCCGTTTGCCCGTGGCGCACGGCGTTGTCGACGAGATTGGTGACGAGGCGGGCCAGGGCGAGGGGGCGGCCGCGGAGAGGGCACGCGGGGGGGAGGGTGAGGTGGATCGTCGCCTCGCCCAGCCGGTAGCGGTCCACGACGTCCCGGACGATCTGGGCGAGATCGACCTCGGTCGGGGATTCCTCACGCCCGTGCCGCGCGTAGTCCAGGAAGCGTTCGATGATCCGGTCCATGTCGTCGAGGTCTTTGCCCATGCCTTCGGCGAGCTCTGTTTCGAGGTGCCCTTCGGAGAGTTCGAGCGCGAGCCGCATCCGCGTGAGCGGGGTGCGGAGATCGTGCGAGATGCCGGCCAGGATCTCGCGCTGATCCTCGGCCCGGGTCTCGAGATCCTCGACCATGCGGTTGACCCCGGCGCTCAGCCGGCGGAGTTCAAGAGCGCCGCGTTCGGCAAGCGGGGGCGGGGGCGCGCCGCGGCCGATTGCGTCCGCCGCCCGGGTCACCATGCGGAGTTGGCGGCTCAGGCGGTTGCTCACGAGGACGGCCCCGAGAAGGGCGACGAGAAGACCGAAGACGAGTCCGAGGAGCGTCGTGTAGGGAAGCGCGCGCCAGAAGGGGCTCTGGGGGACGACAAGCCAGTACGTCCGCCGCGCCCCGGGCACGGGGAGCGTGATCCAGAACCGGTGGTCCCGCGTCGCCTCCGCCAGACGCGTCGCGGGTCCGAGACGGCGCGCGAGGGCGCGGCGCAACGGGCTCGTGAGCGGGAAGGTCTCCAGATGCCCGCGGGGCGGATGCCAGGCCAGCCGAACGCCCGTCCCGGCGACGAGCGCCGCCGCCCGGGTCCGACGGATTCCCGGCGGCAGGCGGACGAGTTCGCGGTCGACGACGACGGCCAAGTCGGCGATGGGGTGCTGGTGGTCCCCGTGGCTGTAGAGGTCGACGAGCGCGCGGGTGATCGCGAGCCACCCGATCTGGCTCATCAGGATGAGGGCGGCGATCAGGAACGCCGTCCGCGCGAACAGGCTTGGGGGGACGAGTCTCATGGCGCGGCGTCCGCCCCGCCCTCGGGCGCGTCGTCGGGCACGAAGACGTAGCCGTAACCCCAGACCGTCTGGATGCGTTGGGGATGGGCGGGGTCGTCCTCGAGCAGGCGCCGCAGCCGGGAAATCTGGATGTCCATGCTGCGGTCGTTCGGAAGATGCGTGCGCCCGCGGGCGAGTTCGGTGAGGCGCTCGCGCGAGAGGGGCCGGCGCGGGTGGAGGACCAGGGTCTCGAGCACGGCGTACTCTCCGGTCGTCAGCGCAAGCCGCTGGCCGTGTTTCTCGAGCCGGCGGTTGCGCGTGTCGAGGCGGAACGGCCCGAAGGCCGCAATCCCGCCGTCCGGGCGCGGGGTTCCGGGAACCGAAGGGGTCGGGCGGCGGCGGAGAACGGCCTGGATGCGGGCGACCAGTTCACGGGGGCTGAAAGGTTTTGCCAGGTAGTCGTCGGCCCCGATCTCGAGCCCGATCACCCGGTCCATTTCATCGCCCTTGGCGGTGAGCATGATGATCGGAATCTTCTCGCCCCGCGCGCGGAGGCGGCGGCAGAGGCTCAGGCCGCCTTCGCCCGGCAGCATGAGGTCGAGAATGACGAGGGCGTAGCGGTGACGGTGAAGGAGACGCTCGAGTTCGGGGGCGGTGCCGACGGCGTCGACCGTGAAGCCCTTCTCGCTGAGGTAGCGGCGAAGGAGATTGCGGAGCTGGGGATCGTCGTCCAGGACGGCGAGACGGACAGGGGAAGCGTCCATGCGGACAGTCTAGGGGTTCCGACAGGGCGGCTCCGCCGTCCTGTATCCAAATGTTTCCCGGTGGGACGATCCTCCTTTCCTCGCCGCCGGGCTCTAGACTGGTTCGGCCCGACCCCGAGGATCCCGACCCTGCCCGCCCGTTGCCGTGCCCGCCGTCCGTGGTCGTCGCCCCTCCGTGTCTCCGCGCTTTCGCTCCCGTCGTTCGGGTCGTGCGCGGGGCAAGCGCCGGATTCCGCATGTCCTCCGCCGCGCGCGGAGCGTTCGATCCCGTCGCGGCTGGGGCGTCTTGTCGCGGGCGACGTGCTTCGGGGGGATTCCCGCGCGTGAGCGGCGAATCTGGGACGTCCCCGGCGCACGCGGTGCTGAGCTGCGGGGCGAGCGGGTGGGGCGGGCTTGAGGGGCAGGCGCTCCTTCTGGCCGAGACCTACCGCCGTCACGGCCTCCGGGTGACGCTTCTCGCGCGGCCGGAGACTCCTCTCGCCCTCGAGGCCCGCGCGCGGGGGCTGGACGTTCTGACCGCTCTCCCGCGCCGCGGCCTCGGCACGCCCGCCTCCGTCCTGGCCCTCGCGCGCTTCCTGCGCCGGACCCGGCCCGCTGTTCTTCACGTCCACGAGGGGCGAGATCTCCGGACGGTGGCCCCGGCCCTCGCCCTCAGCCGCGCGGGGACCGCGCTCTACGTGACCCGTCACATGGGGCTTCGGCACGGCCGTCGCGACCCCTGGCACCGCTGGGTCTACGGAGAT